>NZ_BAAALF010000041.1:0-52175 GCF_039528135.1 Kitasatospora nipponensis
GCCGCCGGGACGGCGGCCCCGACCACCGGTCCGGACTCACCCGGTGAGCTGGCGGCCCGCTGCGTACGGGAGTTGACGGCGGGTCTGCGGCTGTGGGAGAGCGCCGCGCCGGGCACGCCGGAGCCGGCCGCCGAAGGGGCGACCGGCTCGGGTTCCAGGCCCTGACGACCGGCTCTGAGCGCCCGCCGGGAGCAGCGGCTGAGGGTACTGGCTCAGAGCACCGGCTCCAGCGTGCCGGTGTGCAGCTCGCCGACCCGCCCGCCCTCGCCCTCGTACGTCCAGAACGCCCGCACGGTCAGCTTCGCCAGGTCCATCACGTGGCTGACCGTGATGCCGCTCTGCTCGGTCCAGCTGACGAAGTACACCTGCGGCGCGACCAGCGCCACGTGCAGCGCCACGTCCTCCCACTGGCCGGCCGACTCGCCCAGGCCCTCCCAGCGCAGCCGCGTGCCGTCGGCCGAGTAGGCGTTGCGGAAGGCGGCGCCGTTGTCGACCTGGAAGAGGTACGTCCGGCCGGCGAAGCCCGGCAGGGCAGCGGTCTCGGTCATGCTGGTGGTGTTCCTCGTCTCGGGAGTCGTGGACCGGGATGTCGAACGGGTGCGTCCCCCAAGCTATCCGACCGGCGCGGAGGAGGGACAATGGTCGAGCGACACGCCCGTACCGCCACGTGCCGGTCCTCCGGCCAGCGGGTGGCCCGCCGGTGCACGCGGCGCTGCGGGGAGTCGGGAGGCTGACATGCGTAAGGTCGCCGACTGCCGGGAGTACCCGAGCGAGATGAACTGCTCGCTCGCCATCTCCGGCAACGAGGAAGAGGTCGTGCGGGCCGCCGCCGAACACGCGGTCTCGGTCCACGGTCACCAGGACAGCCAGGAACTGCGGGACCAGATCCGGGCCGGCCTGAAGGACGAACTGGTGCTCCAGCACACCTGATCCGCTGATCCGCGGCCCCGGCCGCTCACCCCTGCCCCGGACCGTACGGAGAATTCCGTATGGCCCGGGGCGGGTGCGTTCTGCTGCAGTGGAGGGGTAGCCCCGAGGAGGTGGGAGCCATGGCCGACGCCGTGGACGAGGAACGGACGATGGAGTTCCTGGGCCGGGTGGTGACCGATGCCGGAGCCGCGGTGGCGGGGCTGTGCACCTCGCTCGGCGACCGGCTGGGCCTGTACACCGCGATGGCCGGCTCCGGGCCGATGACCGCGGCGCAACTGGCCGAGCGGACCGGGCTGCAGGAACGCTACGTCCGCGAGTGGCTGGCGGCCCAGGTGGCCGGCGAGTACGTGACGTACCAGGCCGAGGGCGACAGCTACCTGCTGCCGGACGAGCACGCCGCCGTGCTGGCCGATCCCGAGGCGCCGACCTACGCGGCCGGTTTCTTCACCATGATGCAGGCGCTCTACGGCACCGAGGACACGCTGATGGAGGCGTTTCGCACCGGCCGGGGCGTCGGCTGGGAGGAGCACAGCAGCGCGCTCTTCGCCGGCACCGCGAAGTTCTTCCGCCCCGGCTACACCGGCGCGCTGGTCCCCGAATGGATCCCGGCCATGAACGGCACCGAGCGCAAGCTGCGCGACGGGGCCGAGGTCGCCGACGTGGGTTGCGGCTACGGCTACTCGACGATGCTGATGGCCAAGGCGTACCCCGCCTCGAAGTTCCACGGCTTCGACTTCCACGGCCCCTCGATCGAGGCTGCCCGCGGCATCGCCGCCGAGCAGGGCATGGCCGACCGGGTGACCTTCGAGGTGGCCACCGCCCAGGACTTCCCCGGCGCCGGCGAGGGCTACGACCTGATCACCTTCTTCGACTGCCTGCACGACATGGGCGACCCGGGCAGCGCGCTGCAGCACGCGCAGGAGGCGCTGGCCCCGGACGGCGCCTGCATGATCGTCGAGCCCAACGTCTCGGCCGACGTGCGGGAGAACGCCAACCCGATCGGCCGCGCGGTGGTCTCCGCCTCGGTCGCGGTCTGCCTGCCCTCCGCGCTCGCCCAGCAGGGCCCGCAGGCGATGGGCAACCACGCCGGTGAGGACGCCATGCGCCACCTCGCCGACGACGCCGGACTGCACCACTGGCGGCTGGCCGCCGAGAGCCCGGTCAACCGGGTGTACGCGGCCAGCCGGTAGCCGGCCCGTGGATCGTCCGTAGAACGTCCCTTCCGCAGACCGCCTCCCTTGGGCCGGGGCGGTGCCGCAGGGCCGGGTTTGTCGGGGCCCGGCTTGACCCGGCCTCCCCGACGGCGCACGCTCCAAGAGTGGCTCCGTCCGGGGAGGCCGGGTTGCGGCGTATCTGCGCCGTGATCGACCTGCTGCTCGACGCCGTCGACGAGGAGACGCTCCTCCCGGCGCTGTTCCCCACACTGCTGCGCGCCGTGCCGGGGGACAGCCTCACCTGGTCCACCCGCACCCCCGCCGGCCGCTTCCCGCTGCACTCGCCAGCCACCCTCTACACCCCCGACGCGGTGGCCGGCTTCTACCGCCACGCGGCCCAGGACTCGTTATTCCGCCACACCGACACCGGCACCGGCATCCCGCTGCGCCGCTCCGACCTGCAGTCGCGCACCGAGTACCACCGGCTGGGCACCTACCGCGAGGCGCTGCGCGCGGTGGACGCCGAGTACCAGCTGGCGATGGCCTTCCCGGCCGGCTGGGCGCGCACCGGGCGGCGCACGGTCTGCGTGGCGATCAGCCGCGGCGGCAGCGACTTCACCGACGCCGACCTGGAGGCCGCGGTGCTGCTGCGGGCCCGGCTGACGCACGCGCTGGACCGGCTGGCCCCGCCGCAGCGGCTGCCGCACTCGGTGACCGCCCGGGAGGCCGCGGTGCTGGACCTGCTCGCCCGCGGGCTGACCGACCAGCAGATCGGCCGACGCCTGGAGGTCTCGGCCCGCACGGTGGACAAGCACCTGGAGCACGCCTACGCCAAGCTGCGGGTGCACAGCCGGGTGGAGGCCGCGGCGCTGTGGCGGGCGGCGGCGGCGGTCGACGCGCGGTAGCAGCGCGGTGGCGCGGTGGCAGGGGAGGTGGGGGTGGACCCGTGGGGCGCATGTGAGTTCTGTGACAGGGCGTTGTCAATGATCTTGGGGTCTGCCTACCCTGCAGATCGTTCGTCGTCCACCGGCGGGCCCTGTCGCCGGGACGCCGAGTCCTGCCCGCCCGTCGGCCGGAACCACAGCATCGCACCGGGCAGGAGCGGGGGACCCACGGTAGTGCCACGACCCCGCGCGCGCCGACCGCCCCTCGGGCCCGGCGCGCAGCACACGCGGAGTCCTGGCTAGGGGTGAAGCCGTCCTCACCGACGGCCGGGCCACCTTGCGGCCCGAACCCGACAGCTCACCTCGCAGGCGTCGCAAGAGGACTCCCCATGATCCCTTCCGCCAAGCCTGCCCGTCTCGGTCTGGTCGCCGGAGCGCTCGGTCTGCTCGCCGCCCCCGTCGTCGGCCAGGCCCACGCCTTCGCCTCGACCACGACCGCGCCCAGGGTCACCCAGGACCGGCTGACGCCCACCACCGCCACCGCCGGCGCCGCGACCACCGCCTCGCTGACCCTGCACGCCAGCTCCTGCTTCACCGCGAAGACGGTGGGCGTGGGCGTGCGCGACGCGGCCGGCGCCAACCTCGACTTCCCCGGCTCGCTGAGCAACGCGCGGATCTGCCCCGGCGGGCTCTCGCTGACCACCGGCGCCCGCACGCTGGCGGCCGGCAGCTACAGCACCTTCGGCTTCTACCAGGACCTGGCCGGCGCCTGGCACAACCTCCCCGCGCAGACCCTGACGGTCGGCACGGGCGGCAGCACGACCCCGGCCCCGAAGCCCACCCCCACGCCGACTCCCACCCCCACCCCGACGCCGACCCCGGCCCCCGCGCCCGGCGGTTCGCCCGTCGCCGGCAAGAACCTGACCTGGTCCGACGAGTTCAACGGCCCGCTCGACGGCTCGCGCTGGAACAGCTCCACCACCAGCTCGTTCAAGTACGGCACGCACAACCCGGACGACAACAAGCTGGACTGGCTCACCCCCTCCGACGTCGCCGTCGCCGGTGGCACGGCCACCTTCACCGCCCAGCCCAGCAGTCACACCCTGGAGAACGGCAAGCAGGCCTGGACCACCGGCCTGCTGACCACCGAGGGCACCAGCCAGGGCTTCAAGGTCAAGACCGGCGACTACGCCGAGACCCGGGTGCAGCTGCCCGGCGCGGCCGGTGCCTGGCCGGCGCTGTGGACCTGGCAGAACGGTGGCAACGAGATCGACTCCTTCGAGTACCACCCGGACAACCCGAACCTGCTGGAGCTGACCAACCACGTCAACGCCGCGCAGAAGTACTACACCGACGCCAACGCGATCAAGCCCGGCCAGTGGGTCACCATCGGCACGTACTACGGCGCGAACTCGGTCGACTACTACGTCAACGGGGCCAAGGTCTTCTCGGACAACACCGGGGTCGGCGCCAACTGGTCGGCCTACCTGATCCTCAACCTGTCCATCGGCGCCGGCGCCTACCACCCGGCGCCCAGCGGCACCGCGCCGATCAGCTTCGCCGCGGACTACGTGCGGGTCTACCGCTGACCCTTTCCGGGACGAGCCTCCTTCGGACCAGATGAGCGCGGGCGCCGCGGCGCCCGCGCTCACCGCGTTCCGGTGACCTCGATCGTGAACGAGCCCGTGTTGTTCGCCGGGTTCGGGTCGCCGGCGCCGGTCACCAGCACCTCGCCGCGCAGCCTCCCGCGCGCCGAGGCGGCCAGTTGCACCGGCACCAGCGCGGTCGCGCTGCGCAGCGCCGGCAGACCGGCGCCGAAGGAGCAGCGCACCTCGCTGCCGGCCGCCAGCACCGCGCAGCCGGCCGGGAAGTACGGTCCCACCGCCCTGGCTCCCGGCGGCAGCAGCACGGTCACCACGAAGGCCCCCGCCGGCCCCGGCCCGCCGTTGGCCACGAAGGCGAGCACGGTGGTGCGGCCGATCCCCGGCGCCGGGTCGGGATCGAGCGGCACCACCTGGAGGTCGGCGCCGGTGGCGCCCCAGGCGGCGGGGGCGGGCACCGCGGCGAGCAGGGCGGCGGTCAGCAGCGGAACGATCGGCAGTCGCATGCGATCACTCTAAGCCTCGCCGAACTCACCCGCGGTGACCGACCTCCGTCCCGTCAGGGCGCCAGCACCGCGCCGAGGCGCTCGGCGATCTCGCGCATCACCGGGACCAGGGCGGAGTCACCGGTCTGCTCCTCCAGCGCGCGGATCCGGGCCTCGGGGCCGCTCACCGACAGGGCGGTGGGGGTGGGTGCGCCGGGGACGGCAACCGCGATGCAGCGCACGCCGATCTCCTGCTCCTGGTCGTCGACGACGTAGCCCGCCGCGCGGGCGGCGGCCAGTTGGGCGAGCAGCTCGTCCGGGTCGGTCAGGGTGAACTCGGTGTGCGCCGGCAGCTGGTGGGGGCCGAGTACGGCGCGGGCCTCGTCCTCGGGCAACTGCGCGAGCAGCGCCTTGCCGACGCCCGTGCAGTGCGGCTGCACCCGGCGGCCGACCTCGGTGAACATCCGCATCGAGCGGCGCGACTGCACCTGTCCGACGTAGACCACCTCGCCGCCCTCCAGGACGGCCAGGTTGGCGGTCTCGCCGGTGGCCTCCATCAGCTCCGCCAGGTAGGGGCGGGCCCAGCTGCCGAGCAGTCGCCCGGCGGTCTCGCCCAGCCGGATCAGGCGCGGACCCAGGGTGTAGCGGCGCGCGGTGTCCTGGCGGACATATCCCTGCTGTGCGAGGGTACGAACCAGCCGGTGGATGGTGGGCATCGGAAGGCCCGAGGTGGTGGACAGCTCGCTGAGGGTGGCGATCCCGCCGGAGTCGGCGAGTGCCTCCAGGAGCTGGAAGGCGCGCTCGACCGACTGCACGCCGCCACTGCTGCGGTCGGAGCCTGTCGGTGCTGCGGCAGGAGTGCTGGCCACCGGCGTTCCCTTTGCTGTCGGGGGAGGAGTAGAGTCCCAGCGATCTACTCAACAAACCGTTGAAATTCTGTATCGCGGAAACTAGTCTCCACCTTACAGAATCGAACTCGCCGGTAGGTGGGTTCAGATCGGGGAAGTTCCCACCGGAGCTCCCCTCAACAGGCTCAACCGTCCAAGGAGTGTCCTGCCCATGGCTACAGATCAGGGACCCGCCGGCGCCGCCCCCGCCGCTCCGGTCGTCACTGTCGCCGGACCGCGCGTCCCCCGTGCGGAGGAGGTGCTCACCCCCGAGGCGGTCGCCTTCGTCGTCGGCCTCCACCGCGCCTTCGAAGGCCGCCGGCAGGAACTCCTCGCCCGCCGCCGGGTGCGCCGCGCCGAGATCGCCCAGGCCGGCACCCTCGACTTCCTGCCCGAGACCGCCGCGGTGCGGGCCGGCGACTGGACGGTGGCCCCCGCGCCGCGGGCCCTGCAGGACCGCCGGGTGGAGATCACCGGTCCCACCGACCGCAAGATGGTCGTCAACGCGCTCAACTCCGGCGCCAAGGTCTGGCTGGCCGACTTCGAGGACGCCACCTCGCCCACCTGGCACTCGGTGGTCAGTGGCCAGGTCAACCTGATCGACGCCTTCGAGGGCCGGATCGACTTCACCTCCGAGCAGGGCAAGGAGTACCACCTGCGCCCCGCCGCGGAGCTCGCCACCGTGGTGGTCCGCCCGCGCGGCTGGCACCTGGACGAGAGCCACCTGCTGGTGGACGGCGTGCCGGTGGCCGGCGCGTTCTTCGACTTCGGCCTCTACTTCTTCCACAACGCGGTGCGGCTGCTCGCCAAGGGTCCCGAGGACCCCAACTCCGGGCCGTACTTCTACCTCCCCAAGACCGAGAGCCACCTCGAGGCCCGGCTGTGGAACGACGTCTTCACCCACGCCCAGCGCCAGTTGGGCATCGAGCACGGCACCATCCGGGCCACCGTGCTGATCGAGACGATCACCGCCGCCTTCGAGATGGAGGAGATCCTCCACGAGCTGCGCGAGCACGCCGCCGGGCTCAACGCCGGCCGCTGGGACTACCTCTTCTCGATCGTCAAGAACTTCCGCGACGCCGGTGAGCGCTACATCCTGCCGGACCGCAACAGTGTGGGCATGACCTCGCCGTTCATGGCCGCCTACGCCCGCCTGCTGGTGCAGACCTGTCACCGGCGCGGCGCGCACGCCATCGGCGGCATGGCGGCCTTCATCCCCTCCCGCAAGGACCCCGAGGTCAACGCCGCCGCGCTGGAGAAGGTGCGGGCGGACAAGGACCGGGAGGCCGCCGGCGGCTTCGACGGCTCCTGGGTGGCGCACCCCGACCTCGTCCCGGTGGCCCGCGCCAGCTTCGACGCGGTGCTGGGCGATCGCCCCAACCAGAAGGAGAACCCGGGCTCCGCCGAGGTGGTGACGGCCGCCCAGCTGCTGGACATCGCCGGCGCCGGCGGCTCCTGCACCGAGGCCGGCCTGCGGAACGCGGTCGCGGTGGGCCTGCGCTACAGCGAGGCCTGGCTGCGCGGACTCGGCGCGGTGGGCATCTTCAACATGATGGAGGACGCGGCCACCGCCGAGATCTCCCGCTCGCAGATCTGGCAGTGGATCCACAACGGCGTGGTGCTCGCGGACACCGGCGAGAAGGCCACCGCCGAGCTGGCCCGCCGCCTGGTCGCCGAGGAACTGACCACGATCCGTGCGGAGTCGGGGGACGAGGCGTACGCGGCCGGCCGGTGGGCCGAGGCGCGCGAACTCTTCGAGCAGGTCTCGCTCGCGGAGGACTTCGTCGACTTCCTGACGCTGCCAGGCTACGCACGGCTCGGCTGAGCCCGTACTGCCGTTTCGTACGGTCCACCGCGGCGAACTGTCCCCGGTGGACCGTACGCGTTCGCGCCGCTCGCGCTAACGACCGGCCGCGCTGTCGACCGGCCGCCGAGCGCCGGCCGACGGCTGCGGGGCCGCCGGGTCGCGGGGCGGGGTGCGCAGGACCAGGACGGTGACCAGCAGGGCCAGCACGGTGATGGCGGTGGCACCGGTGAAGGCGGCGTCCAGGCCGCGGACCAGGTGGTGCACCGGGTCGCCGGAGCCGTGCCGGCCGGCGGTGCCGTAGACGGTGACCAGCACGGCCAGGCCCACCGTGCCGCCGGTCCACTGCAGGGTCTGCAGCAGCCCGGCCGCGGCGCCCGACTCGGCGGCGCCGACACCGGTCAGCACCAGCGCGCTCATCGGCATGAAGCTGAACCCGGCGCCCAGTCCCAGCACCAGCATCGGCCCGAGCAGCGAGGTCAGGAAGCCGCCGTCGGCCCGCAGTTGGGTGAGCCACAGGCCGGCCACGGTGAGCAGCACGGCGCCGGCCACCAGCACCGGGCGCGGTCCGAAGCGGGCCAGCGCCCGCGGGGCCAGACGCACCGCGGTGAACATCGACAGGGTCAGCGGCAGGAAGGCGAAGCCGGCGCGCAGCGGGGAGTAGCCGAGCGCGTTCTGCACGAAGAGGGTGAGGAAGAAGAAGGCCGGCAGCATCCCGGCGGGTATCAGCAGCAGGTTGAGGTAGGCGCCGGCCCGGTTGCGGTCGGCCAGCAGCCGCAGCGGGACCACGGGTTGGGCCGCGCGGCGCTCGATCAGCAGGAAGCCGGCCAGCAGGAGCAGCGCCGCGCCGAAGCCGGCCAGCGCCTGGCCGTCGCCCCAGCTGTGCCCGGCCACCCGGATGAAGCCGTAGACCAGCGCGGTGGTGCCGAGCGTTCCGGTGAGCGCGCCGGCGGCGTCGAAGTGGCCGCTGTGCCGCGGCGGTTGGGTGATCAGGCGAGGGGCCGCCAGGGCCACCGCGGTGCCGACCGGCACGTTGATCAGCAGCGCCCAGCGCCAGGAGACGAACGAGGTGAGCAGCCCGCCGAGCACCAGGCCCACCGAGGCGCCGATCCCGGCGGTGGCGGAGTAGATGCTCAACGCCCGGTTGCGCTGCGGCCCTTCGGCGAAGTTGGTGGCGATCAGCGCCAGCACGTTGGGGGTGGCCAGCGCCGCGCCGACGCCCTGCAGGGCGCGGGCGGCCAGCAGCCAGCCGTTGTCGGGCGCCAGGCCGCCGAGCAGCGAGGCGAGGGTGAAGAGCAGCACACCGGCGGTGAAGGTCCGGCGCCGGCCCAGCCGGTCGCCGATCCGGCTGCCGAGCAGCAGTAAGCCGCCGAAGGCCAGCGTGTAGCTGTTGAGCACCCAGGAGAGCCCGGTGGGGCTGAAGTGCAGCTCGTGCTGGATCTTGGGCAGGGCGACGTTGATGACCGTGGAGTCGACGCCGATCATCAGGTAGGCCCCGACCAGCACGGCCAGGGTCGCCCCTGAGCCCCGTTCGGTGGGCGTGGCGGTGTTGGATACGGGAGACAGGATCGTCATGGGGTGGGCTCCGGGGGAGACGAATAAGCGGAGAGACTCTCCAGTTGACGGTCAGTAAGATACGGAGAGTCTCTCCGCTTCGCAAGGAGGTATGGGGCATGCCCGAGCGGCCGATGCGGGCCGATGCGCGCCGCAACTACGAACGGTTGCTGAGTGCGGGGGCGGCGGCCTTCGCCGAGCGCGGCGAGGACGCCTCGATGGACGAGGTCGCCAAGCGGGCCGGCGTCGGCGCCGGCACGCTCTACCGGCACTTCCCGACCCGCGAGGCTCTGGTGGAAGCGGTCTATCGGGCCGGACTGGAGGCTGCCTGCGCGCAGGCTCGGGTGCTGCTGGAGGCCGGCCCGCCCGGCGGCGCGCTGGCCGCCTGGCTGCCGGTGCTGGCGGCGCACTGGCGCGAGGGCGGTGAGCTCAAGACGCTGATGTCCGCGCTCTTCGGGCGCGACGGCGCGGCCCTGGCCTCCTGTCGCGACCTGGTCTTCGCGACGGCGGGCGAGGTGCTGGAGGACGCCCGGCGGGCCGGTACCGTGCGGGCGGACCTCCAGGTGACCGAGTTGCTGCGGCTGACGCACGCCGTGGTGCTGGCCGCGGACGGTGGCGGCCAGGGCGCCGTGCCGCTGGAGCGGATGGTGACCCTGGTGCTGGAGGGCCTGCGCGGGCAGGGCTGACGGCTCCCGTGGTGGCGAGTAGAGCCTCCCTCGCCCTGGTGCTCCGTATGCGAATGGTGTGTTCCGTGCCGATCGGCGCCGGTCGCGGGGTCCGATCCTGGTGGGATCGCCAATGGCCGGACCTTCAACGAGTTGTTGAAGATGGGGCAGCGGAACCCTTGACGCCCCGTCGGGCTGACGCCTACCTTTATTTCGCATCCTAAAAGCAGTATTCCGTATCGTGGAATACGAGCCGACCGCAGGAGTAACCCGATGCCTCGAATGACAGCCGCCCGCGCGGCAGTTGAGATCCTCAAGCGCGAAGGCGTTGAGGTCGCGTTCGGCGTGCCGGGCGCCGCGATCAACCCGTTCTACGCCGCGCTGAAGGCCGCCGGCGGGATCAACCACACCCTGGCCCGCCACGTCGAGGGCGCCTCCCACATGGCCGAGGGCTACACCCGGGCCAAGGCGGGCAACATCGGCGTCTGCATCGGCACCTCGGGCCCGGCCGGCACCGACATGATCACCGGGCTCTACTCGGCCAGTGCCGACTCGATCCCGATCCTGTGCATCACCGGCCAGGCGCCCGTGGCCCGGCTGCACAAGGAGGACTTCCAGGCCGTCGACATCGCCTCGATCGCCAAGCCGGTCACCAAGTCGGCGACCACCGTGCTGGAGGCCGCGCAGGTCCCGGGCGTCTTCCAGCAGGCGTTCCACCTGATGCGCTCGGGCCGCCCGGGCCCGGTGCTGATCGACCTGCCGGCCGACGTGCAGATGACCGAGATCGAGTTCGACCCGGAGACCTACACCCCGCTGCCCGTCTACAAGCCGACCGCCAGCCGCGCGCAGGCCGAGAAGGCGCTGCGGATGCTCAACGAGTCCGAGCGCCCGCTGATCGTGGCCGGCGGCGGCATCATCAACGCCGACGCCGCCGAGCTGCTGGTGGAGTTCGCCGAGCTGACCGGCATCCCGGTGATCCCGACCCTGATGGGCTGGGGCGCCATCGCCGACGACCACGCGCTCAACGCCGGCATGGTCGGCCTGCAGACCTCGCACCGCTACGGCAACGAGAACTTCCTCGCCTCGGACTTCGTGCTCGGCATCGGCAACCGCTGGGCCAACCGGCACACCGGCGGCCTGGAGGTCTACACCCAGGGCCGCACCTTCGTGCACGTGGACATCGAGCCCACCCAGATCGGCCGGATCTTCGCGCCGGACTACGGCATCGCCTCCGACGCGAAGGCCGCGCTGGAGCTCTTCCTCGAGGTCGCCCGCGAGCTGAGGGCCGCCGGCACGCTGCGCGACCGCACCGCCTGGGCCGACTCCACGCAGGCGCGCAAGGCCGCCCTGCAGCGCAAGACGCACTTCGACGACGTGCCGCTCAAGCCGCAGCGGGTGTACGAGGAGATGAACAGGGCGTTCGGGCCCGAGACCCGCTACGTCACCACGATCGGCCTCTCGCAGATCGCGGGCGCGCAGATGCTGCACGTCTACAAGCCGCGGCACTGGATCAACTGCGGCCAGGCCGGCCCGCTGGGCTGGACCATCCCGGCCGCGCTGGGCGTCGCCACCGCCGACCCCACGACCCCGGTGGTCGCGCTCTCCGGCGACTACGACTTCCAGTTCATGATCGAGGAGCTGGCGGTCGGCGCCCAGCACAACATCCCGTACGTGCACGTGCTGGTGAACAACGCGTACCTGGGCCTGATCCGCCAGGCGCAGCGCAACTTCGACATCGACTTCCAGGTCAAGCTGGAGTTCGAGAACATCAACTCGCCCGAGCTCGGCGTCTACGGCGTCGACCACGTCAAGGTCGCCGAGGGCCTGGGCTGCAAGGCGATCCGGGTCACCCGGCCCGAGGACCTGCTGCCCGCGCTGGAGGAGGCCAAGAAGCTGGCCGCCGAACTGCGGGTGCCGGTCGTCGTCGAGGCGATCCTGGAGCGCGTCACCAACATCTCGATGAGCGGCAGCGACATCGACAAGGTGAACGAGTTCGAGGAGCTGGCGACCGCGCCGGGCGACGCCCCCACCGCGATCCTGCCGCTGGCCGTCTGAGCCGTCTGAGCCGTCTGAGCCGTCTGAGTCGGACGAGCCGTCTGAGCTGTCTGAGTCGGACGAGCCGATCGGACGAGCCGTCCGACTCGTCCGGGCGGTCCCCGACAGCCGGGCCTGTGCCAGTTGGGCGGGCGAACACGGGGTGCCGCGGGTCAGCGCGTAGCGGCCGGTGATCCGGTAGGTGCCGGGGGCCGGCGCGTAGAGCACCGTCCACTCGCCGGCCTCGGCCAGGCAGCCCGCGGTGCCCCCCCGGGAGCCCGCCACCCCCAGCCACGGCGACCACGGCACCAGCAGCCGCACCGGTCCCGCGGTCGGCACCTGCACGGTCAGCGCGGCCGCGCCGGCCTCCTGCACCACGGCCGGCGGTTCGGCCAGCGGGGTGGCGTCGGTGACCTGGTAGAGCCGCCAGCTGCCGTGCTCCCAGATCGGCCGCAGCCAGGGCTGACCGGCCGTCACCAGCGCCGCCTCCTCCTTCGCCGCGTCGTCCGGGCGTTCGGTGGTGGACAGCGCCACGTAGCCCACGCCCCAACGGCGCAGCCAGCCGTGATAGTCCTCGGGCGCCAGTCTGTCGGCGTAGAAGATCGGGTTGCGGGTGACGTCGGCCTGCCGGTTCCAGCCGCGGGCCAGCTCGACGTGCGGCGCCACCCCGCTGGCCTCCCAGTGCGAGGCGAGCGGAACCACCTCCACCCGGCCCCGGTCGGCGCCGAGCCGGTGCAGCTCGTCGATCAGGGCCTGGCCGTCGCGGGCCGGCGCGGAGACCGGGACGGTGGCCAGCAGGTCGCCCAGGGTGCGCCCGGTCAGCCAGGAACTCACCGTCAGGAAGGCCACCACCATCAGGACCGGGCGCCGGCGCAGCGGGTAACAGGCCAGCAGCGCGGTCCCGGCGAAGAGCAGGCTCAGGCGCTCCACGTTGCTGCCGACCGGCGAGGGGATCAGCCAGACCAGCACCACCCCGAACGCGTAGACCACCGCGCCGCGGCGCACCGCCAGCCAGTGCCCGGGGGTGAGCCAGAGCACCGTGAGCGCGGCCGCCACCACCGGGGCGGCGGTGTGCCCGTCGAAGGGCTGCACGCCGCTGAACGGGAAGAGCAGGCTGGTGGTGGCCACCACCAGCACCGGGGCGGCGGCCAGCGGGTAGCTGTCGCGGCGACGGTCGGTCAGGAAGAGCGCGGCGGCGGCCACCTCCAGGAAGAGGCCGACCACCGGGCTGCCCATCGTGGCCAGCGCCGCCAGCGCGAAGAGCGCGGTGCGCCGCAGCCGGGTGAAGGGCGGGGTGAAGGCCACCACGGTGGCGGCCAGACCCAGCGCCAGGCCGACCGCGAAGGTCACCCGGCCGGAGGCGACGTCACACCACAGGGCGACGGCGGTCCACAGCGCGGCCGGCATCGGGTGGGACACCCCGGAGCGCCTGAGCAGCGTGGCGGCGAGCGCGGCCGAGGCGGTGCCGGCCAGCACACCGGTGGTGCGTACGCCCAGCCAGCCCATCAGGTACGGCGACAGGACGCTGTACGAGGCCGTGTGGATCCCGCCGTACCAGGAGAGGTTGTAGGCCGAGTCCGGGTGGCTGCGGGCGAAGTCCATCCAGGCGTACTGCGCGGCCAGGTCGCCGGCGTCGTTGGCCAGCCACAGCGCCCAGATCCCGTTCAGGAGCGCGGCCAACAGGGTGGCGGCGACCACCGGATGGCGCAGGAGGGCTGGCAGGCGGGCAGCGGACGTCGCTGACCCCACGGTGGTCATATCGTCTCTTTCGGGCTTCGGAAAAACAGTGCGGGCAAGCAGTAACCTACGGGGCCGCCGCTTGCGGCACGCCACAGCCCCGGACCCTCGCCGTGGGTCCGGGGCTGTGGTCCGCCCGCCCTGAGGGGGCGGACGGAGTCCGGGTCACGCACCGTCCCAGGGCGGCCCGGAGTATGAGGAGGTGTGGGAGGGCGGCCGGTCCGCCCCCCACACCGTCAGGCGACGGCGGGTCAGACCCGCGAGGCCAGTTCCCTGGCGGCCCGCGCGCAGGCCAGGGCGATCCGGTCCTCGTTGACGGTGGTCAGGTTGCCCTGCTCCACCACGGCGTTGCCGTTGACGAAGAGCACCGCCAGCGGCGGCAGCGCGCCCATGGTCAGCGCGGCCACCGGGTCGGCGATCGAGGAGTGCATGATCCCGTCGACCTTCCAGAGCGCGAGGTCGGCGAGCTTGCCCACCTCGATCGAGCCGATCTCGTGCTGCCGGCCCAGCACCCGGGCGCCGCCCATGGTGCCCAGCCGCAGCGCGCCGCGCGCGGTCAGCGCGTCGGGACGGCCGTGCAACCGGTTGATCAGCAGCGCGTTGCGCAGCTCGGTGCCCAGCTCGCCGGACTCGTTGGAGGCGGTGCCGTCCACGCCCAGGCCCACCGGCACGCCGGCCGCCAGCATGTCGGGCACCCGTGCGATGCCGGCCGCCAGGCGGGCGTTGGAGGAGGGGCAGTGCGCCACGCCGGTGCCGGTCTCGGCGAACTTGGCGATGTCGGAGTCGTTCATGTGGACGCAGTGCGCCATCCAGACGTCCTCGCCCAGCCAGCCCACCGACTCGAAGTAGTCGGTGGGGCCCATGCCGAACAGCTCCTTGCAGAACTGCTCCTCCTCGGCCGTCTCCGAGCCGTGGGTGTGCAGCCGCACGCCCTTGCGGCGGGCCAGCTCGGCGGCCTCCCGCATCAGGTCGGTGGTCACCGAGAACGGCGAGCAGGGCGCGATCGCCACGTGCTGCATCGAGCCGAACGAGGCGTCGTGCCAGCGGTCCACGGCCGCCTCGGAGGCGATCAGGATGTCCTCGGTCCGCTCCACGGCGAAGTCCGGCGGCAGGCCGCCGTCGCTCTGCCCGCGCGACATCGAGCCGCGCAGCGCGGTGAAGCGCAGGCCCAGCTCCTGGACGGCCTCGATCGAGGCGCCCAGGATGTCGCCGCCGCCCTGCGGGAAGACGTAGTGGTGGTCGCTGGCGGTGGTGCAGCCGGACTTCAGCAGGGCGGCGGCCGAGCCCTGGGAGGCCGCGTGCACCAGCTTGTCGTCGATCCGGGCCCAGGTCGGGTAGAGCGCCACCAGCCAGTCGAAGAGGATGTTGTCCTGGGCCAGGCCGCGGGTGATCCACTGGTAGAAGTGGTGGTGGGTGTTGACCAGGCCCGGGGTGATCAGGTGGCCCTCGCCGTTGATCCGGCGCACGACGTTGTCCAGCCACTGCGGAGCCGGCCCCTCGCCGACCGACTCGATGACATTGCCCTTGATCACGACGTGGCCGCGGGCGTGCTCGGTGTCCTGGGCGTCGACCGTGGCGATCGCGACGTTCTCGATCACGATCCGCTGGTCGGCGGGCGGGGGCTGGACTGCCATGGTGACTCCTAGGGAGTGGGGGAGGACTGCTGGGCGGCTCTGGAGCGCGCGCCCAGGTGATGGAAGAGCAGGTTGAGCAGGACGGCGCAGACGCAGCCGGCCGAGATGCCCGAGTGCAGCAGGGTGCGGACGGCCTCCGGGAAGGCGTCGTAGAAGGTGGGGGCGGCGATCGGGATGATGCCGACCCCGAGCGAGACCGAGACGAGCAGGATGTGCGAGCCCGACTCCAAGCCTGCCTCGCCCAGGGTGCGGATGCCGCTGGCCGCGACCGTCCCGAAGAGCACGATCCCGGCACCGCCCAGCACCGGTTGCGGCACCAGCGAGACCAGCGAGCCGAGCACCGGGAAGAGCCCGAGCAGCAGCAGGATCGCGCCGGCCGTCGCCACCACGAACCGGCTGCGGATCTTCGTGAGCGCCACCAGCCCGATGTTCTGGGCGAAGGCGCTGCACGCGAACCCGTTGAGCAGCGGGCTCAGCGCGGTGGCCAGCCCGTCCGCCCGCAGGCCGGCGGCGAGCGTCGGCTCGTCGGCCGGCCGCTCCACGATCCGTCCCAGCGCCAGCATGTCGGCGGTGGACTCGGTCATCGAGACCACCATCACGATCGCCATCGAGACGATCGCCGCACTGTCGAAGACCGGCGCGCCGAAGTGGAACGGTGCCGGGAGGGCGAAGACCTTCGCGTCCTTGACCGGGCCGAAGTCGGCCAGGCCCAGCGGGAAGGCCAGCGCGGTGCCCACCGCCAGACCCACCAGCAGCGAGAGCTGCTGCCAGAAGCCGCGCAGCAGCCGGTTGCCCAGCACCACGGCGGCCAGCGTCAGGGCGGCCAGCCCGATGGCGCGCATCGAGCCGTAGCCCGGTGCGCCCGGACTCTCCCCGCCGCGCGCCCAGTTGACCGCCACCGGCAGCAACGAGACGCCGATCAGGGTGATCACCGTGCCCTGCACGACCGGCGGGAAGAACCGGATCAGCCGGCAGAAGTACGGCGCCGCGAGCAGGCACAGGGTGCCCGCGACGATCACCGCGCCGAAGATGACCGGCAGCGCCTGGGCGGGCCCGTGTTCCTTGGCGATGGCGAGCATGGGGGCGACGCCGGCGAACGACACGCCGTTCACGAACGGCAGCCGGGCGCCGATCCGCCCCCAGGGCAGGGAACGGAGGAGTCCCAGGGTCTGCAGCAGGGTGGCCAGGCCCGCGGTGAACAGGCTGGCCGAGATCAGCAGGGCGAGGTCGCCGGGCGAGAGCCCGACGCCGGCGCCCACGATGAGCGGGGGCGCCACGACGCCCGCGTACATCGCCGCGACGTGCTGCAGACCGCTGCCGATGAGTCGGGCGGGCGGGAGCAGCTCGTCCACGGGGTGGACGGCCGACCGGTCGGACGCGGCGGCGGGCGGGTGTGCCGCGCCGGTGTCCGACCGGCCGGGCCGGTCAGGGGTGGAACCGCCGTCGGTGCTGCTGGTGGAGCGCAGTGCCATGTCGGGCTCCTCGTCTGCTCGAGGCTCCCGGCGCGCCCGCGGTGCCGGAGTCCCGAGGGCGGGACGGCGGTGCAAGGGTCCCTCGGGCAGCGTCTCCAGCGCCCCGGGGCGATCGCCGTGAGGCGAGCGTGATCTCCGGTGGGTGGGGGTGGAGAGACAACTGGTGGAGCGGGTGGTGCTGGTGGTGCTGGTGGTGCTTGCGGTTCTGGTGCTGCTGGTCGTGCTGGCGGAGCGGGTCGGCCGGCCGGCCGCGCGGGCCCGGCGCGCGGTGCTGGTGCGCTGGGTGTCCGAACGCGGGGCGCGGCCCATGGTCAGGCGACCGGGATGACCGGGACGACGCCCTCGCGGTGCACGGTGCCCTCGATCAGGCCGTACATCCGGTCGGCGGCGTAGTAGACCTCGTTCTCGTTCTTGAGGCCGAACGGCTCGAGGTCGACCAGGAAGTGGTGCTTGTTCGGGAGCTCCAGGCGGACCTCGTCCACCTCGGCGCGGTTGTTCAGCACCCGGGTGCCCATCGCGTGCAGGGTCTGCTGCAGCGAGTAGGAGTAGGTCTCCGCGAACGCCTCCAGCATGTGCCGGCGCACGTGCTGGTAGGAGCGGTTCCAGTTCGGCTGGGCCTCACCCTCCTGGCCGCGGAAGGAGTACTTCCAGCGGGCGGTCACCTGGGTGGCCAGGATGCGGTCGTACGCCTCCTGGAGGGTGGTGTACCGGTCCTTGATGTAGCCCCAGAACTCCGAGTTGGTGGAGTTCATGACGACCAGGTCCTTGAGACCGGAGATCACCTGCACGCTCTCGCCGTCGTAGCTGATCTCGCTGGTGCGGACCTCGCCGCCGTTGCGTACGAAGGAGTGGCCGACCTCCTCGGAGCCGATGAAGCGCGAGGAGCTGTCCGGGGTCCGGATCCGGTCCCAGGTGTACTCCTCGATCCGGATCCGGGCGCGGTGGATCGGCTCGTTGTTGTCCACGAAGTGCCGTGCCAGCGTGATGCCGAAGGCCTCCGCCGACTCGATGCCGTACTCCTTCGCGAAGGCGAAGACGGTGTTCTTGGTGGTGTCGGTGGGCAGGCAGTTGGCGTTCGAGCCGGTGAGGTGCACGTCGTCGAGGTCGCCGGAGAGGGCGACCGAGACGTTCAGGTCCTTGATCTCGTGACGGGTGCTGTCACGGTAGACCCGGACGATGCGGTTCTCCGCCTTGCCGTACTGGTTCTGACCGAGCACGTGGGCCATCGTCGGCTCCTAGCTGTCTAGCTTCCGCGGTAGACGGAATATCCGAAGGGGTTGAGCAGCAGCGGCACGTGGTAGTGGTGCTGCGCGGGCGCGACCGTGAAGACGATCGAGACCTCGGGGAAGAACGGCGCCTCGTTCGAGCCGGTCGAGGTGGTCGACCGGGCCGCGTAGTAGGCCGCGGTGTCGAACTGGAGCCGGACGACCGAGCCCGCCTCCACGGCCGGCAGGTCCTTGGCCCGGCCGTCGGAGTCCGTGGCGGAGGTGCCGAGCACCCTCCAACCACCCTCGGTGTTCAGTGCGAGCTCGACCGGGACACCCTCGGCCGGACGGCCGAGGCTGGTGTCGAGCACGTGCGTGGAGATGCCAGTCATGGCGGAAATGACCTTACTGGTGGCAGGGTTGACGATCCATCAGCGGATGGACGGATCAGGCGGTGTCGCCCAGGAGGCGGCCCAGACGGATGTCGTTGATCTTGCGCAGCTCGCCCCGGACGATCTCGGCCTCGGTGGCCGCGTCATGGGGGAAGCGCTCGCGCAGCGCGGCGAGCATGGTGGCCGCGGTGCGCCCGGTGGCGCAGATCAGGAAGACGTGGCCGAACTTCGCCTCGTAGGCGGCGTTCGCCTCGTGCAGTTCATCCAGGAGCGCGGTGTCCACTCCCTGGATGCCGGCCTGCTCGCGCTCGGAGGTGGCGTCGCCCGCCTTGGGCTTGCCGATCCGGGCGTGGCCGGCCATCGCGTCGTTCAGGTCGGCGACCGTGAGCCCGGCCATCGCCGCGCGGTTGGCGGCCAGCAGGGCCTGTCGGTCGGACCAGGGCCGGGCGGCCGCGACGGCGGCGGCCCAGGCGGGGCTGGAGCAGACCTCCGAGAGGATGTGCTCCAGTTCGGCGGCCGGAGCCGCCGCGAGCGCCGCGAGGGCGTTCGCTGCGTCAGATGACGCGTGGGGGTGGTTGGTCACGGGTGGACCTCCTGAAGAGTGGTGCCACCCGCACAAGCTAGATCCACCACCCCCGGCCGTCAACACTTTGTTGAAGCCTTGGTGGTTACGTTTCGAACCGCCGGCGTCGTCCACGCGGTTTCGTGTGTGATCCGCCAAGTGTGCCGGGCCGTGGGCTCGGCGAGACTGGCCTGGTCAGTCGGCCTTGGGGCCCTCGACCTGCCGGTTCAGGTAGTTGTACACCGTGAACCGGCTGACGCCCAGGGCGGACGCGACGGTCTCCACCCCGTGTCGCACGGTGAAGGCGCCGCGTTCCTCCAGAAGGGCGACGACCCGCTGCTTCTCCAGGCGGTCCAGCTCCGCGAGCGGGCGGCCGTCGAACTGGCGGGTCATCTCGGCCAGCAGGCGCTCCAGCGCGCTGCTCAGGTGGGGCAGGCGGACGGCGAGGGCCGGGTGGCCCTCCCACTCCAGGACCACGTCGTCCGGCTTCGCCTCGTCGACCGCGAGCGGGGTCGCGCCGACGGCGTCGAGCAGCGGCTTTATCGCCACCGCGAGCGGGTGTTCCAGGGCGTCGGTCACGGCGTACCCACTCCTTCGGGGGTCTCGGGGTCCTCGGCCTTCGAGGGGACCACGCTGACCTGCACCGAGATCCGGCTGGCGCCGGCGTCCAGGGTGTCGTGCAGCAGTCGGGTGACCGCGGCCAGCACCTGCTCGGCGTCGCCCTCGGCACTCGTGCCGAACGGGCCGACCGAGACGGCGAGGCCCGCCTCGTCGACCACCCGCCGGGCGGCCACCGCGTGGTCCGGGAAGTTGACCAGTTCGAACGGTTCTGTCGTGAACTCCACCATCAATCGCACGCGCTCACTGTAGCGAGCGGCCGGTGGGAGGGGGTGGGCGAGTGGGCCGCTCCGGCGGCCGCGGTCGAACCGCCGTGCCGGCGCCGGTCCTCATGCGGCCCGCTGTCGTACGAATGCTTCAACAAACTGTTGCAAGGCTCTTGACACCCCTGCGGGTGCTCGTGGCAAGCTTCCATCAAGCAGAATCCCTCTTCCGCATCATGGAAGTTGCGGATGAAGAAAAGGGAAAGGTGATGGTCGTGACGGCCGCTTCCGGGCACAACTACACGGTCAACCTGTCGATCCTGTTCAGCGAGCTCCCGCTCCTCGAGCGCCCGGCCGCCGCGGCCGCCGCCGGCTTCACGGCCGCCGAGCTGTGGTGGCCCTTCGGGACCGACCACACGCCGGCCGCCGCCGAGCTCGACGCGCTGCGCGCCGCGTTCACCGCGGCGGGGGTGCGGCTGACCGGCCTCAACTTCCTGGACGACCTCACGGTCGGCGCCAAGGGCACGCTCGGAGTACCGGCCCAGAGCGAACGGTTCCGGGAGAACGTCCCGGTGGCCACCGCGCTCGCCGCCTCGCTGGGCGCCGGCGCCCTCAACGCCCTCTACGGCAACCGGGTCGAGGGCGTGCCCGCCGCCGAGCAGGACGCCCTCGCGCTGGAGAACCTCGTGCTGGCCGCCCGGGCCGCGCACGCGGTGGGCGCCGACCTGCTGATCGAGGCGCTGAACCGCAACGACGCCCCGGACTACCCGCTGCACACCGCCAAGGCCGCCGTCGAGGTGGTCGACCGGGTGAACGCCGCCACCGGCCTGGGCAACGCCAAGTTCCTCTGCGACTTCTACCACCTGGCCGTCAACGGCGAGGACCTGGTCGAGGTGATCGACAACTACGCCGACCGCTTCGGCCACGTGCAGATCGCCGACAACCCGGGTCGCAACGAGCCCGGCACCGGCTCGCTGGACTTCGAGGACCTGCTGGCCCGGCTCACCGCCGCCGGCTACACCGGCCGGATCGGCCTGGAGTACCGCCCCTCGAACGGCGTCAGCGCCGACAGCTTCGACTGGCTGCCGCGCGAGCTGCGCGCCGCCCGGTAGCCGACCGCCGCGCCGCGCCGCAGGCGTTCGGGCGAGCTCCAGCCGTCCCGGCGAGCGAGCCCGGGCCGTTCGGCCGGCCACACCCTCCCCACCCCGTCACGTAAGGAACACGACGCGATGAGCGCCTCCCGCAAGATCGCCTTCATCGGCCTGGGCATCATGGGCAGCCCGATGGCCGCCAACCTGGTGAAGGCCGGCCACCACGTCACCGGCTTCAACCTGACCCAGCCCCCGATCGACGCCCTGGTGGCGGCCGGTGGCCACGCCGCGAGCAGCATCGCGGACGCGGTCAAGGACGCCGAGGTCGTCATCACGATGGTCCCGGCCGACCCGCACGTCGAGCAGGTCGTGCTCGGCGAGGACGGCGTGCTGGCCAACGTCGAGGCCGGCACCCTGGTGATCGACATGTCCTCGATCACCCCGCAGACCTCGATCAAGGTGGAGGCCGCGGCCAAGGAGAAGGGCGTGCGCACGCTGGACGCCCCGGTCTCCGGTGGCGAGGCCGGTGCCGTCGAGGCGGTGCTCTCGATCATGGTGGGCGGCGAGGCGGCCGACTTCGCCGAGGCCAAGCCGCTCCTCGACGTGCTGGGCACCACGGTCATCCACGTCGGCCCGGCCGGCGCCGGCCAGACCGTGAAGGCCGCCAACCAGCTGATCGTGGCCGTGAACATCCAGGTGGTCGCCGAGGCCGTGGTCTTCCTGGAGAACGCGGGCGTGGACCTGCCGGCCGCGCTCGACGTCCTCGCGGGCGGCCTGGCCGGCTCGACGGTGCTCAACCGCAAGAAGGCCAACATGGTCGAGCGCCAGTTCGCCCCGGGCTTCCGGATCGACCTGCACCACAAGGACATGGGCATCGTGACCGCCGCCGCGCGCGCCGTCGAGGCCCCGCTGCCGGTCGGCTCGCTGGTCGCCCAGCTGGTCGCCTCGGCCCGCGCCAACGGTGACGGCTCGCTGGACCACTCGGCCCTGCTGCGCGGCGTCGAGCGCCTCGCCGGCCGCGAGGTCAAGTAGCCGCAGCCCGGATCCCGAGGGGGTGACCCCCGCGGGTCCACAGACTCCTCCTGGTGGCGTGTACCTGTCCGGTCGTGCCCGCGTCGCCAGGAGGGCCCCATCGACCAGCAGGCGGGCCGGTGCTCACCCCCACCTGCTGGTCGTGCCAACCGGCGGCGCAAGCGCACTTCGGTCGTGCGCAGGCGCCGCCCGGCCCCCTCCCTCGCCGAGGGGAGCCCCCCGTACGTCGGAAGCGGGACGGGGGGAACGGCGGGGAGGGGGTCGCACCCCGCACCATTGAGAGACCGTCAGCTCGACTCGGAAGTGAGGCCAGCACCATGCCCGCCACCCCCACCCAGGGCCATGTGGTCGTAGCTCCCGACAAGTTCAAGGGCACCCTGGAGGGTGCCGAGGTCGCCGCGCGGCTGGCCGCCGGCATCCGCCGGGTGGCCCCCGGCATCGAGGTCCGCGAGCTGCCCGTCGCCGACGGCGGCGAGGGCACCCTCGCCGCCGCGCTGGCGGCCGGCCACCGGCGGATCCCGGCCAAGGTGGCCGGCCCCACCGGCCTGCCGGTGGACGCCGCCATCGCCGTGCGGGGCGACACCGCCGTGGTCGAGCTCGCCCAGGCCTCCGGCCTGGCCAGGCTCCCCGGCGGGCGCACCGCGCCGCTGGCGGCCGGCTCCTACGGGGTCGGCCAGCTGATCGGCCGCGCGGTGAGCCTGGGCGCCAAGCGCGTCGTGCTGGGTCTGGGCGGCAGCGCCTGCACCGACGGCGGCGCCGGCATGGTGCAGGCGCTGGGCGTGGGCCTCTACGACGCCGAGGGCGCCGAGCTGCCGCCCGGCGGTGCGGCCCTGCGCCGGCTGCACCGCCTCGACCCGGGGGCGCTGGCGGACACGCTGAGCGGGGTGGAGGTCGTGGTCGCCTGCGACGTCGACAACCCGCTGCTCGGCCCGCGCGGCGCCACCGCCGTCTACGGCCCGCAGAAGGGTGCGGACGGCGAGGACCTGCTGGTCCTGGAGGCCGGCCTGACCCGGTGGGCCGACGTGGTGCGGACCAGCACCGGCGTGGACCTGCGGGACGCCCCCGGCGCCGGGGCCGCGGGCGGGGTCGGCTTCGCCGCGCTGGCCCTGCTCGGCGCCACCATGCGGCCCGGCATCGAGCTGCTGCTCGAGTTGCTGGGCTTCGACGAGGCTGTGCGTGGGGCACGCCTGGTCGTGACCGGTGAGGGTTGCCTGGACGCGCAGACGCTCCATGGCAAGGCCCCCGCCGGAGTTGCCGCGGCGGCCACCGGGGC
The DNA here is from genome assembly GCF_039528135.1 of Kitasatospora nipponensis. Classification (NCBI taxonomy): domain Bacteria; kingdom Bacillati; phylum Actinomycetota; class Actinomycetes; order Kitasatosporales; family Streptomycetaceae; genus Kitasatospora; species Kitasatospora nipponensis. The sequence continues at coordinate 23,218 of NZ_BAAALF010000041.1, forward strand.
GGGGGTTCCGGTGGCCGCTGTGGCAGGTCGGCTCGAACTGTCCCAGGACGAGTGGCGAGGAGCCGGCTTCGCCGCCGCCTACGCCCTGACCGACCTGGCCGAACAGCCGGGGGAGAGTCTCACCAGGGCCGCCGAGCTGGCCGAGGTCGCCGGTGAGCTGCTGGCGCGGGACCTGCTCGGCGAGCACTGATCTGGTGCGCGAGCAGTGCTCTTGTGTGTGAGTGCCGCTCTTGTGTGTGAGCGCTGCTCCTGTCCGAGAGTGCCGCTCACTGCTACGAGCGCTGCTCTTGTCCACGAGCGTCGCTCCTGTGCGTGGGCGCTGCTCTGCTTCGTGAGTGCCGCTCTGCGGGTATGTCCCCCAGAGCACTGATCTCCCGTGTGAGCACTGCTCCGAGAGCACTGATCTGGTGCGCGAGCACCCCATAGTTCCTCGTATTTTCCTACATTGACGTTTTGTTGAAGGCGGGCCTAGGCTCCGAGCCACCCGTACAGCAGCCCAGTCCGGAGGTCTTGATGCAGCAGTCGCCTGCGGTGATCCGTTCCCGTCGCGTGGTCCTCCCCGACGGTGAGCGCCCCGCCGACGTGCTGGTCCGCGACGGGCGGATCGAGCAGGTCGCCGCGCACGGCTCGCTGCTGGCGGGCGACGCGCACCTCACCGACCTCGGCGAGTGCGCGCTGCTGCCCGGCCTGGTCGACACCCACGTGCACGTCAACGAGCCGGGCCGCACCGAGTGGGAGGGCTTCGCCACCGCCACCCGGGCCGCAGCGGCCGGTGGCGTCACCACGATCATCGACATGCCGCTCAACTCCATCCCGCCCACCACCACGCTGGCCGGTCTGGCCGCCAAGCGGGGGATCGCCGAGGGGCAGGCCTGGGTCGACCTCGGCTTCTGGGGCGGCGCGATCCCCGGCAACGCGGGTGACCTGGAGCCGCTGCACGAGGCGGGCGTCTTCGGCTTCAAGAGCTTCCTGGCCCCCTCCGGCGTGGACGAGTTCCCGCACGTCGAACAGGCCGACCTGGAGAAGGCGCTCGCCGAGCAGGCCCGGATCGGCGCGCTGGCGATCATCCACGCCGAGGATCCCGCGGTGCTGGCGGCCGCCCCGCAGCACCCCGGCGTGCACTACCGCGACTTCCTGGCCTCCCGGCCCGACGACGCCGAGGCCGCCGCGGTGGCCCGGCTGCTGGACACCGCGCGGCGCACCGGGGCGCGGGTGCACATCCTGCACGTCTCCTCCGCCGCCGTCCTGCCGCTGCTGGCCCAGGCCCGGGCCGACGGCGTCCAGGTCACCGCCGAGACCTGCCCGCACTACCTGACGCTGACCGCCGAGGAGGTGCCGGACGGCGACACCGCCTTCAAGTGCTGCCCGCCGATCCGCGACGAGTCCAACCGCGACCGGCTCTGGGCGGCGCTGGCGGCCGGCGAGTTCATCGGGGTGGTCTCCGACCACTCGCCCTCCACCCCGAACCTGAAGCTGCTGCAGAGCCTGGGCGGCAGCGGTGACTTCGCCGCGGCCTGGGGCGGCATCGCCTCGCTCCAGCTCGGCCTGCCGGCGATCTGGACGGAGGCCCGCCGCCGCGGCCACACCCTGGCGGACGTGGTCCGCTGGATGTCCGCCGGCCCGGCCTCGCTGGTCGGACTGGACGGCAGCAAGGGCGCCATCGCGGTCGGGCACGACGCCGACCTGGTCGCCTTCGACCCCGACGCCGAGTTCTCCGTCGACCCGGCCGGCCTGCACCACCGCAACCCGGTCACCCCCTACGCGGGCAGGACCCTCAGCGGGGCGGTGCGTACCACCTGGCTGCGCGGCCGCGTGGTGGACGTGCACGGCGAGCCGTTCGGTCGCCAGATCCGCCGCCCCCTCCCATCCTGACCGCACCCTCCTGTCCTGACCGCGCGCTGCACCCCGACCACGCACACCTGACCACGCACTGCACCCTGACCACGCGCTGAGGAGCGACCACGACATGAATGACCGTCAGAGCCCGGCCGCTCCCTTCACCGAGCTGGTCAACCTGGCCTCCCGGCTCCTGGGCGCCGGTGTGGTGGCCACCAACGAGGACACCTTCGCGGACGCGGAGAACCTGCTGGTCGCCAAGCCCGCCGAGTTCCGCGCGCACACCTTCGGCCACAAGGGCCAGATCATGGACGGCTGGGAGAGCAAGCGCCGACGCGGCGTCAGCGCCGAGCAGCCGCACCCCACCGACGAGGACCACGACTGGGCGATCGTCCGCCTCGGGGTGGCCGGCCGGATCCACGGGGTCATCGTCGACACCGCGCACTTCACCGGCAACTACCCCGAGACCGGCGCGGTGCAGGCCGCCTCGATACCCGGGCACCCCTCGGTGGAGGAGCTCGCCGACGCCCAGTGGACCGACCTGGTCCCGCGCACCGCGCTGCGCGGGAACACGGCGCACGAGTTCGCGGTCACCGACCCGACGCGCTACACCCACGTGCGGCTCGTCATCTGGCCGGACGGCGGGGTGGCCCGGCTGCGGGTGCACGGCGAGGTGCTGCCCGACCCGCGGGACCTGGAGGGGCTCAGCTTCGACCTGGCCGCCCAGGAGTACGGCGGCGTGGCCGAGGCGGCCTCGGACCGCTACTTCTCCTCCCCGCACAACCTGAACGCTCCCGGCCGCGCCACCGTCATGGGCGAGGGCTGGGAGACCCGGCGTCGGCGCGACAAGGCCAACGACTGGGTACAGATCGCCCTGGCCGGGGGCGGCGAGGTCCTGGCCGCCGAGGTGGACACCACCCACTTCGTCGCCAACGCCCCCGGCTGGGCCGACCTGGTGGGATACGACGCCTCGCACGGCGGTGACCCCGCCACGGACGCCGAGGGCTGGTTCGAACTGCTGCCGCGCACCCGGCTGCAGCCCGACACCCGGCACCGGCTGCGGCTGTCGGCGGGCCGTGCGGTCACCCACGTACGGATCAACGTGTACCCGGACGGCGGACTGGCCCGGCTGCGGCTGACCGGGCGGCTCACCGAGGCCGGCCGCGCCGCCCTGGCGCTGCGCTGGTTCAACGCGCTGCCGGCCGTCGAGGCGGCCCAGGCGCTGGCCGAGGCGGGCCTGAGCGGCGGCGAGGCGATCACGCTGGCCGCGGCCCGTCCGCTGGCCACCCCCGCCGAGCTGACCGCCGCGGTCGCGGCGCTGCAGCCGGCCGACGGTCCGGACGGCACCGAGACCTCCCGCCGGGCTGCCGCCGTCTGGCGCCTGCTCGGCGTCTGACCTTCCTTTTGCCCTTTGCAACCTTTGCACGCCTGCTCTTTCGGCTTTGCAACGTTTGCAAACCCGCACTCTTGCTACTGAAGGACCCCCCATGTCCAAGATCCTGACCACGGAGTCCGGCGCCCCGATCGCCGACAACCAGAACTCGGCGTCGGCCGGCGAGTACGGCCCGCTGCTCATCCAGGACCAGCAGCTCCTGGAGAAGCTCGCGCGCTTCAACCGCGAGCGCATCCCGGAGCGCGTGGTGCACGCCCGCGGCTCCGGCGCCTACGGCTACTTCGAGGTGACCGACGAGGTCTCCCGCTACACCCGCGCCGACTTCCTGTCCGAGGTCGGCAAGCGCACCGAGATCTTCCTGCGCTTCTCGACGGTGGCCGGCAACCTGGGCGCCAGCGACGCCGTGCGCGACCCCCGCGGCTTCGCGCTGAAGTTCTACACCGGCGAGGGCAACTACGACCTGGTCGGCAACAACACCCCGGTGTTCTTCATCAAGGACCCGATCAAGTTCCCCGACTTCATCCACTCGCAGAAGCGCGACCCCTTCACCGGCATCACCGAGGCCGACAACGTCTGGGACTTCTGGGCGCACGCCCCCGAGGCCACCCACCAGATCACCTGGCTCTTCGGCGACCGTGGCATCCCGGCCTCCTACCGCCACATGAACGGCTACGGCTCGCACACCTACCAGTGGGTCAACGAGTCGGGCGAGGCGTTCTGGGTGAAGTACCACTTCAAGACCAACCAGGGCGTGCGCTCGCTGGACGGCTCGCAGGCCGCCGAGGTGGTGGGCGGCGACGCCGACAGCCACCAGCGCGACCTGCACCAGGCCATCGAGCGCGGCGTCTTCCCCTCCTGGACCCTCCACGTCCAGCTGATGCCGGTGGCCGAGGCGGCCGACTACCGCTTCAACCCCTTCGACCTCACCAAGGTCTGGCCGCACGCCGACTACCCGCTGGTCAAGGTCGGCCGCCTGGTGCTGAACCGCAACCCGGAGAACGTCTTCGCCGAGGTCGAGCAGGCCGCCTTCTCGCCGAACAACTTCGTGCCCGGCATCGGCCCGTCCCCCGACAAGATGCTGCAGGGCCGGCTCTTCGCCTACGCGGACGCCCAGCGCTACCGCCTGGGCGTCAACCACACCCTGCTCGCCGTCAACGCCCCCAAGGCGACCGAGGCGAACAACTACGGCCGTGACGGCTTCTCGGCCGTCAACAAGGCCGGCCGCGGCAAGAACTACGAGCCCAACTCGTACGACGGCCCGGCCCAGAGCGACAGCGCGCTGGCCGCGCCGCTCGCCCTGAACGGTCACACCGGCACCTACACCACGCCGGCGCACACCAAGGACGACGACTTCTACCAGGCCGGCGAGCTCTACCGGCTGATGTCCGAGGGCGAGAAGGCGCGCCTGATCGACAACCTCGCCGGGTTCCTCGCCCAGGTGACCCGCGACGACGTGATCGAGCGGAACCTCGCCCACTTCCACGCCGCGGACGAGGAGTACGGCAGCCGGCTGGAGGCCGCGGTCGCGGCGCTCCGCGCCGGCGACGAGGGCTGACCGGAGCGGCGGCGAACGCTTCGCGGCAGAGGCAGCAGCAGACCTTCTGACGAACCCTCAAGGACCCCTTCCCCCAGGACAGCGGGGGGAGGGGTCCGCCCGCGTTCCGGCCACCGGATGAGGCGTCACCGTCCGCTTGGCATATGCCAATCGGCCATTACCCGTCACCAGCGGGATTATCGGGCGACCGGGGCGTGCGAAGGGCCCCCGGTGGATAGGCTGGAAACCGTAAACCGCACAGTAGGCACACAAGGCAGCAGGGGAGGGCCAATGCCGGCACACGGTCAGGGGCATCAGGTCATGCTCGACCAGGGCTCACCCGGCCCGCACGCCTCGCTGCGCCGCGCCCTGCGCCTGCTGGAGGCCGTCGACCGCCACCCGTACGGCGCGAGCCTGGCCGACCTCTGCCGCGAGAGCGCGCTGCCCGAGCCCGCCGTGCGCGACCTGGTCTCCCTGCTCTGCGAGGAGGGGTACCTGCAGAAGGTCGACGACGGCTGGGTGCTGGGCGGCACCTTCGCGATGCTCGGCCAGTACAACCGCGAGCAGCTGATCCGGATCCGGTTGCACCACAAGCTCGCCGAGCTGCGCGACGAACTCGGCGCCGCCGTCTACTTCAGCCGCTACCACGACGGCGAACTGCGGGTCGAGGCGGTGGCCGAGGCCGAGCACGCGCCCGCCGTGCACGAGTGGGTGGACTTCAAGGCCACCGCGCACGCCAGTGCGATCGGCAAGTGCCTGCTCAGCCAGCTGGACCACGACGGCCGCCTCGACCACCTCTCGCGCCACCCGATCGCCCGGCTCACCTCCCGCACGATCACCGACACCGAGCAGCTGATGCACCGCCTGGAGCGCCAGCCCGCGACCATGCCGATGCTGGACCTGCAGGAGTACGCGCTCGGCACCGTCTGCGCCGCCGTCCCCGTCACGGCCGGCAGCACGGTGGGCTGCCTGGCGACCTCGCTGCCCGCCGGCAACGCCCACCGCCTGCGCGCCGCGGCCGAACTGCTGGCCGAGCGGGCCGCCCCGCTGATGCTGGCGATGGCGGTCTGACCCCACCTCGTGCCACCGCTCCCGCAGGATCGTCCAGGAGGCCTCCGGCGCGAGCACCCGTCAGTGCACCCAGTTCTTGAGCGGTTCGGTGTCCAGGCTGATGCCCACGGGATGGGGGAGGAGCCCCGGCTTGCCGAACGGCACGGTCTGGGCGAGTTCGTACCGGACGCCGTCGGGCGCGCTGCGGACGGTGACCTCGCAGCTGTCCCGGTCGATCAGAAGGTAGACCGGGATGCCGGTCTCCGCGTAGGCCCGGGGCCCCGGGCGGGGGGAGTGGTGGTGCGCGGGTAGCCTGAGGGTCCTTCACGTACCCGTGACGTACCCGTGCGACTGGTCGCGCCGGGACGGCCGCCGTGTGCCTGCCGGGTTCGGCGGCCGGGCCATCGACCTCCCCTGAACGGAGCGTGCGTTGACCGAGAACACCGTCGTGGTGATACCGACGTACAACGAGGTGGAGAACCTCCCGCGGATCGTCGAGGCGATCCTGGGACTGGGGCTGGCGGACCTCGGTGTCCTGGTGGTCGACGACGGGAGCCCGGACGGCACGGGCGAGGTGGCCGACAAGCTCGCCGGGCAGCACCCGGGCGTCGTCACCGTGCTGCACCGCACCACCAAGGACGGGCTGGGCCGCGCCTACCAGGCCGGGATCGCGCAGGCCCTGGCGCAGGGCGCGCGGCGGGTCGTGCAGATGGACGCCGACTTCTCGCACCCGCCCACCGCGCTGTCGCCGATGATCGAGGCCGCGGACCGGGGGGCCGGCCTGGTCATCGGCTCGCGCTACACCCCAGGCGGCTCGCTGGACGACGCCTGGGGCCTGCACCGCCGGTTGCTCTCCCAGTGGGCGAACCTCTACGTGCGGACGATCCTGCGGGTGCCGGCCGCCGACATCACCGCCGGCTTCAACCTCTGGTCCAGGGAGGCGATCGAGGCGGTCGGGCTGGCGCGGATCGAGTCCAACGGCTACTCGTTCCAGGTCGAGATGAAGTACCTGGCGGCCCGGGCCGGGGTGCGGATCGCCGAGGTGCCGATCCGGTTCGCCCAGCGGGTGGCCGGCACGTCCAAGATGTCGCTCACCACCCAGCTGGAGTCGGCCTGGATGCCCTGGCGACTGCGCGCCAAGCACCGCGGCGGCGTCCAGGGGCCCGCGGCCTGAGCGCCGCCCGCCCCTGACCGACCGAACGGCGTCCCCGCGGGGGCGCCGTTCGGCGTAGCCGGCCCGGGAGGCTTATTAGACTCGATGTCGATAAGACTCGTCGAAACCCTTGTGGGCCGCCGTACCCGCCAGTAGTTTGAGGTGCTGTCGCCACTCCCGCAGGTCAGGAGGCCCCCATGCCCAGAAATGCCGTCGAGGTGCACGACAACCTCGTGCTGGAACCGCGTGACGTGAAGTTCGACTGGAGCGACCTGCCGCTGCACTGGGTCCCGGACGAGCCCTTCGTCACGCACACCATCAACGTCCTGCACCTGCTGCTGCCCGAGGGCGAGCGCTGGTTCATCAAGGTCTTCCGGGACGCCCTGCCGATGATCCGCGACGAGCAGTTGCGTGAGGAGGTGCTGGGCTTCATCGGCCAGGAGTCGATCCACGCCGAGGCGCACCAGGAGGTGCTCGAGCACCTGCTCGCGCAGGGGCTGGACCCGCGTCCGTACGTGCGGCAGATCGCCTGGCTCTTCCAGCGGGTGCTCGGCGAGAAGCCGGGGCTCAGTGCCCGCCGGCGGCGCGAGAACGTCATCGAGCGGGTCGCCTTCGTGGCCGCGATCGAGCACTTCACCGCCTTCCTCGGCCACTGGGCGCTCAACTCGCCCGCGCTGGACCGGGCCAAGGCGGATCCCACGATGGTCGACCTGCTGCGCTGGCACGGCGCCGAGGAGGTCGAGCACCGCAGCGTGGCCTTCGACCTGATGGTGCACCTGGACCCGGGCTACCTGCGCCGGGTGCGCGGCATGACGGTCAGCGGACCGCTGCTGGTGCACCTGTGGGTGCGCGGGGTGCGCTTCCTGCTGGCCGCCGACCCGACCCTGCAGGGCAGCATCCGCCCCAGTTGGAAGCTGGCCTGGGACGGTGCCCGGCGCGGCCTGCTGCCCGACCCGATCGCGTCGCTGCGCTCGGGCCTGCGCTACCTGCGGCCCGCCTACCATCCCACCCAGGAGGGTTCCAGCGCCCAGGCGCTCGGCTACCTCGCCACCTCCCCGGCCGCCCGCGCCGCCGCCCACTGACCGGTCGGAGACCCACCCGATGGACCTGAGCACCCCGCCGGCCGCGGTACCGGCCCCGGTCACCGAGGCGCCGAACGCCGCACCGCACGCCTGTCCGCCCCCCGCGCCGAACGCCGGGGTGGTCTACGGCCGCACCACCGCCGCGGACCTCGACACCCCGCCGCCCGACCTCTACGGCCGCCCGCAGGCCGACCGCTTCATGCGCGGGCTCACCACCTTCGGCGACCGCTACACGCCGGCGCTGGGCAGCCCGCTGCTGCGCCGCAACCCGCGCCGCCCCGACCCACTGCGCAGAGCACCGCTCTCGTTGGTGATCACCGCTCACCGCGCGGTCGCCGAGGACGTGGTCGAGCTGCGGCTGGCCGAGCCGGGCGGCGACCCGCTGCCCGCCTGGCAGCCCGGCGCGCACCTGCGGCTGACCCTGCCCTCGGGCCGCGAGCGGCACTACTCGCTCTGCGGCGACCCGGCCGACCGCACCGCCTACCGGATCGCGGTGCGCCGCCTCGCCCAGGGCGGCGGCGGCTCGCTGGAGATCCACGACGACCTGCACGTCGGCGCCCGGCTGACGGTCCGCCGCCCGCGCAACGGCTTCGCCTTCTGCGGCGAGCCCGTCCTGCTCCTGGTCGCCGGCGGCATCGGCATCACCCCGCTGCTGCCGATGGCCCGCGAGGCCCAGCGCCGGGGTCTGGACTGGCACCTGGTGCACGCCGGCCGCAGCGCCGCGTCGATGCCGTTCACCGAGGAGCTGCGCGCGCTCGCCCCCGAGCGGGTCAGCCTGCTGACCGGCTCCGTGCCGACCGGCGCCGAGCTGCTCGCGCACGCCCGTCCGGGCGCGGCGGTCTACTGCTGCGGCCCGGCCCCGATGCTGAGCGCCGTCAAGCGCGCGCTGGAGGCCTCGCCTGCCACCGCGCTGCACTTCGAGCGCTTCGGCGCCGCGCCGATCACCGACGGCCACCCCTTCACGCTCCAGCTCGGCGAGGGTGGCCAGCGCCTCGCCGTCCCGGCCGACCGCTCGGCGCTGGACGTGCTGCGCGAGGCCCGCCCCGAGCTGCCGTACTCCTGCCACCAGGGGTTCTGCGGTACCTGCCGGGTCCAGCTGCTGGCCGGCGCCCCCGAGCACCGCGACCGTCGGCTCACCGCCGAGGAGCGCGCCGACGGCGCCCTGCTGCCCTGCGTCTCGCGGGCCCCGCAGGGCGAAACCCTGGTCCTGGAGGTCTGACGCGATGGCCGCGACGGCAGTGAAGCCCGCCACCCCCGCCTTCGACTACAGCGCCCACGACCTGGACCGCTTCCGCGAGGTCCAGCAGCTGGCCTACCGCTGCGCCGAGCAGGTCGCGGCCTGGATCGAGCCGGGGGTGACCGAGCGCCAGGCCACCGCCAAGCTGCGCTGGTGCCTGGTGGCCGAGGGAGTGGACGACTTCTTCCACGTCCCGTTCGCCTGGTTCGGCGACCGCACCGCCTTCCGGCACTTCCACACCCCGCTGCAGTTCTTCGCCGGCAGCCGGGTGCTCCAGGAGGGCATGCCGTACGTGCTGGACTGCGCCCCGGTGGTCGACGGCTACACCGCCGACATCGGCTACGGCGGCAAGGTCGGCGAGAACCGGATCTGGGACCGCCTCGCGTTGGACCTGCGGGTCTACCGCGAGCTGATCCTGCGCGAGGTGAAGGCCCGCAGGCCCTTGAACGAGGTCTACGCCGCCGTGGACGCGCAGATCGCCGCGCACGGCTACGACAACCGCCACCGGGTCTACCCCGGCCGGGTGATCGGCCACCAGGTGACCCGCAACACCAGCCGGGCGCCGGCCGGCGTCAACCTCTTCGGCTTCGGCCTGCGCACCCTGCAGACGCTGGGCCGGGAGCTGATCAGCGAGCGGCTGCACGGCCGTTCGCCGCTCTGGGCCGACGGCCGCTCCTCGCAGCACGCGCCGACCCCCGGACTCTGGGCGGTGGAGCCGCACATCGGACTGCGGGAGGTGGGTATCAAGTTCGAGGAGCTGCTGGTGGTCACCGACGACGACGCCTACTGGCTCGACGACGACCTGCCGCACGTGCGGCGTTGGGCAAGCCTTGAGGAGGCCGCCGCATGACCACCCCCGCCGTCCGCCGCCGGACCGTGCACTCGGCCGGTGTCGACCTCGCGGTCTTCGAGCAGGGCGACCCGCAGGACCCCACCGTCCTGCTGGTGCACGGCTATCCGGACACCCACCGGGTCTGGGACGACGTGGCCGAGGACCTGGCCCTGGACCACCACGTGGTCCGCTACGACGTGCGCGGGGCGGGCGAGTCCGGCGTGCCCGGTGCCCGCGACGAGTACCGGCTGGAGCTGCTGGCCGCCGACCTGCTCGCGGTCGCCGACGCGGTGAGCCCCGAGCACCCGGTGCACGTGGTCGCGCACGACTGGGGCTCGCTGCAGTCCTGGGAGGCGGTCACCGAGCCCGACGCCGAACGCCGGATCGCCTCGTACACCACGATGTCCGGGCCGTGCCTGGACCACATCGGCCACTGGATCCGGCACCGGATGCGCCGCCCCGCGCCACCTGCGCCAACTCCTGCTCCAGGGCGCGCACTCCTGGTACATCACCGCCTTCCACCTGCCGTACCTCGCGCCCGCCACCTGGCGGCTGGGCCTGGCCCGGGCCTGGCCGCGGGTGCTGCGCGACCTGGAGGCGGTGCGGCCGCGCCCCGACCACCCGCAGCGCACGCTGCGCCAGGACGCGGTGCGCGGGATCGAGCTGTACCGCGCCAACATGCGCCCGCGGCTGCGCCATCCGCGCGAGCGCTCGACCCAGGTGCCGGTGCAGCTGATCACGCTGCGGCGCGACCACTACGTCAGCCCGTTCCTCTCCGAGGGCCTGGAGCGCTGGGTGCCCCGGCTGACCCGGCGCGAACTCAACGCCACCCACTGGTCGGCGCTGCTGGAGCAGGGACCGGCGGTTGCCGCGATGGTCCGCGAGTTCACCGCGCGGACCGACTCGGCCCTCCAGACGGGCAGCGAACTGCCCGGCGGGGAAGGCCCGTTGGTGGTCATCACCGGGGCCGGCAGCGGGATCGGGCGGGCCACCGCGCTGGCCTTCGCCGAGCAGCGCGCCACCGTGGTGGTCTGCGACCTCGACCTCGCCGCCGCCGAGCGGACCGCCGAACTGGTCACCCTGCTGGGCGGCAGCGGGCACGCCCACCGGGTGGACGTCAGCGACGGCGCGGGGATGGACGCCTTCGCCCAGCAGGTCGCGGCCACCCACGGCGTGCCGGACGTGCTGGTCAACAACGCCGGTGTCGGCCACTCCGGGACCTTCCTGCAGACCACCGAGAAGGAGTGGCAGCGGATCCTGGACGTCAACCTCTGGGGGGTGATCCACGGGTGCCGCGCGTTCGGCTCGATGATGGCCGAGCGCGGGCAGGGCGGGCACATCGTCAACCTCGCCTCGGCGGCCGCCTACCTGCCCTCCAAGCTGCTGGCCGCCTACGCCACCAGCAAGGCCGCGGTGCTGATGCTCTCCGACTGCCTGCGGGCCGAACTCGCGCCCACCGGCGTCGGGGTGAGCGCGATCTGCCCCGGCATCGTGAACACCAACATCACCCGCACCACCACCTTCTCCGGACTGACGGGCGACGAGCAGGCGGCCAGGCAGACCAAGGTCTCCAAGCTCTACGCCCGGCGCGGCTTCCCGCCGGAGAAGGTGGCGGCGGAGATCGTCCGCGCGGTGCGGACCCGTCAGGCGGTGGTCCCGGTCACCGTCGAGGCCAAGGCCGCCCGGCTGCTGGGCCGGCTCTCGCCGGGCCTGCTGCGACTGGCGGCCCGCTTCGACCTGGGCTGAACGGCGCCCGGGAGATGGTTCGCTGGGCCCGCCCGGTATGGTCGGGCGGGCCCAGCGGGTTCGGGTCGGCTCTCGCCGTCGGGGGAGGGTCAGCCGAGCTCGGCCAGCAGCGCCGCCGCCTGCTCGACGGTCTGCGGGTCCACCTCGTCGTCCCCGGCGGCGCCCGCGCAGGCCTCCAGGTCCGGGCGGGCCTCGGGGGCGCGGCCAAGCCGGATCAGCACCTGGGCCCGCCGCAGCCGGGCGTCCGGGTCCTCGGTCTGCTCGACGACCTCGTCCAGCAGGCCCAGCGCGAGCGCCGGTTCGTCCGCGTCGTGCAGGGCCACCGCCAGGTTGAAGGCGATGCCGGGGTCGGTGGAGTGCGACCGCGCGGTCTGCAGGTCCGCCACCGCCTGGGTCAGGTCGCCGCGCTGGTGGGCCAGCGCGCCGCGCAGCGCCCAGGCCTCGGCGTTCTCCGGGTCGCTGGCCAGGGCCGCCGACAGCACCTGGTCGGCACCCGCCAGGTCCTCGTCGGCGGCGAGGAACTGGCCCTTGATGGTGAGCAGTTGGGCGTGGTCGGGCTCGATCGCCAGACCCGCCTCGACGTCCCGCCAGGCGGCCGCCGCATCGCCCAGCTCGGCCAGCAGCGAGGACCGGTTGACGTAGGCGTCCACGAACTGCGGGTCGAGCTCCAGCACGTAGCCGAAGTCGGCCGCGGCGCCGGCCAGGTCACCGAGCTCCACCCGCACGTCGGCGCGGTTGTAGTAGGCCTCCGGGAACGGCGGGGAGAGCCGGATGGCCTGCTCGAAGTCGGCCAGCGACTCCTCGAGTTGGCCCAGCTTGCGGCGGATCATGCCGCGGTCGAACCAGTACTCGGCGTAGTTGGGGTCGAGGTCGATGACCGCCGCGTAGTCGGACAGCGCCTCCTCGTACCGGCCCAGCGCGTTGTAGACCTGGGCACGGTTGTAGCGCAGCACCGAGCGGTGCAGGCCCTGCTCGCCCGGCTCCAGGGCCTCGTTCAGGTTGGCCATGGCGTCGTCCAGCAGGTCCAGCGCCGCCTGCGGGCGCCGGTCGTGCACCTCGATCAGGGCCAGGCCGTTGCGGTTGAAGGCCGTCTGCATGGCCCGTTCCTTGGGCGCGCCGAACAGCCGGGCCAGCGCGATGGCCTGGTTGATCCAGCCGCGGGCCAGCTGGTGGTCGCGGTGGTCCTCGTCGAGGTGGCGGGTGTAGAGCATCGCGGTGGCGTAGGCGGCCTGCATGTGGACGGCGGGGCTGTCGCTGGCGGCGCGGGCCTCGGCGTAGATCGGCAGCGCCTGCTCCGGGACGCCCAGCGCGGCGTAGGAGGTGGTCATCTTGGTGCTGAAGATCCACCAGAGGTCCGGCGCCTCGTCGTAGACGGTCAGCGCGCGGCCACGGCCGCCGTAGTCCACCACCGCGTGGTAGAAGCCCAGGTCCATGCAGTAGTCGAGGGCGTGCACCAGTGCCTTGCGGCCGGCGCCCATCGGGTCGCTGCCGTGCTCCGCGTGCCAGGCGATCGCGCCCAGCGCCAGCGAGGGCTCGCCGCGCAGCTCCAGCACCTGGCGGCGGGTGTCGTGCAGCAGGGCGCGCTGCTCCAGCGGCAGCGAGAGGTAGGCGGCCAGCACCTGCGGGTCGTCCGAGGTGCCGTCCTGCTCGACGAAGCGCGCGGCGGCGTCGGCGCCGGGTGCGGCCGGCTCGCAGGCGAGGTCCAGCGCCAGGCAGTGGGTGGCCAGCGCGGCCGACAGCGGGACGGCGATCGGGGTGTCCGGCTCGGTCACCTCCTCGACGCCGGTGGTCACCACGACGGTGAGCTGGGCCGGGTCGAGCCGGCGCAGCAGCACGGCGATCAGCTCGCGGTCGGTCGGGTCGCCCTGGTGCAGGTCCTGGACGACCAGCGTGCGCGGGCCGTCGCCGAGCGCCTTGAGGTAGTCGGTGAGGAACTCGGCCAGCCCGTGCGCGATGCGCAGCGTGCGCAGCCGCGAGTAGAACCGGGTGCGCTCGGAGGGCACCGCCAGCGAGGTGAGGGTCTCCCGGCTGGCCGGCACGATGGCGCGCAGCTCGGGAGTGGTGGAGAGGATCTCCACGTCGTGCCGGGCCACCGCGTCCGGGCAGCGCACCAGCGCGTCCGGCACGATCGCGCGCAGCAGGGACCCGGCGGCGGTGTACGGACCGCGCAGCCGGCGGTGGGCCTCGACCTCGGCCAGGAGGGTCGGTACCTGCAGATCGGCGACCGCCGTGCGCCGGGTGCTCGGGTCGGCGGCCCGCAGCCAGAGGTGCTGCGGGGTGCTGGGGGCGCTGGAGCCGGTCAAGGTGCTGCCTTTCATCCGACGCTGACGGAGGAGGGGAGGGCGGTGCGGGCGCGCCGGCGTCCGCGGTAGGAGAGCCAGCCGACGACGGCCAGTTGCGCGACGTTGAGGACCACCAGGGTGGTGGAGTCGATCAGGCCGCTGACCGAGCCGTGGCCGTTGTAGCGGCTGAGCACGCCGGTCAGGAAGTGCCAGCCGACCGGCACCACGATCGAGACGAACGTGACGGCGGTGAGGGTGTAGCCGCCGACCATGAACCAGACGTACCAGCGGGCCACCTTGCGGTCGGTGGGGTGCCACTGCTCCGGGTCCTCCAGCGGCCGCTTGGTCCAGCGCCGCACCATGTTGCGCAGCGTGCCACGGGCCGTGGTGTGCAGGTCCACGCAGCCCAGCAGGGTGGTGGCCAGCAGGTAGAGGTCGGTGCGCAGGTGCAGGAAGAACTGCCAGATGAGCCGCAGCAGCGTGGCGTAGGCCAGCGCCAGGCAGAGCCGGCCGACCAGCGGGAAGGCGCCGCCGGGCATCCGGGTGGCGTCGGCGATCAGGGTGAGCAGGGCCATCACCAGGACGTCGGCCACCATGCCGGCCAGGATCGGCAGGTAGCGCCTGCGGCGGGGGACGGCGACCAGGCCGTCCATCGAGGTCTCCAGGACGATGTACATCATCCGGTGGCTCAGGCCGAGCCGGGAGCGCAGTCCCAGCCGCCGGCCGGCCAGCGTGTGGAATCCCTCGTGCACCAGCAGGAGCGGGAACTGCCCCAGGAACAAGGTGAGTTCGATGACCGTGAAGTAGTCGGTGTAGAACAGGTGGTGCCGGTCGAGGTCGAGGCCGGGGACCCGGAACATCTCGAAGACGGCGGCGGCCACCAGGAGTCCGTAGCAGACCCAGGCCGCCGGGCTGAACATCGCCCGGCCGAGCTTCTGCCAGCGCACCGGAGCCGGCGTCGCGGGCGGGGTCTCGCCGGGGGCGGCCAGGAAGCCGAGCTCCTCCAGCGTGGTGAGGAAGTCGGCGATGTCGACGCTCTCGCCGTACTGCTCGGCGTACCGCTCGGCTGCCTGACGGGGCGTCATGCCCTCGGTCAGGAAGCGGATCAACTCCGCCCCGTCGGCGGGGAGTACGACGTACTCGTCGGTGTCGGCCCGGCCGACCACCACGTCGTCCCCCTCGGGGAGGAAGACCAGCGCGTGCAGCGCCCGGGGGTGGTCCAGGTCGGTCTCGGGGAGGCTGCTGCCGGCCGTGGATTGCACGTACGCTCCTTCGCGCGGTGGCGCCGGTTGGGGGGAGATCCCCGGGGGACGGTGGGTGGGTCGCCTTGCCCGTGCGGCCCATCCACCGTCCTGGGGATGGATCAGCTGCTTCAGCAGAGAACGCCATTGCTGCCGTACAGCGGCTGCGCGACGCTGGTCAGGCGAACCGGACCGGCCTTGCGGATGACGAGCTTCTTCATGCTGATCACCTCCTCACGCGTTCTCGGGCTTCGCGGCACCGGGAACGGTGTTCTGCTCAGAAGCGGATGATGATGACACCGCCACCCGTGCAGGTGCTGCCGTAGAGCGGCTGCGCGGCGCTGGTCAGCCGGACCGAACCGGCCTTGCGAACGACGAGCTTCTTCATGTGAGTTCACCTCCCGTGAGCCTGGTAGCTCTGGTCAGCCCCGGGGGCCGGTCAGAAGCGGATGATGATGACACCGCCACCGGTGCAGGTGCTGCCGTAGAGCGGCTGCGCGGCGCTGGTGAGGCGAACCGAACCGGCCTTGCGAACGACGAGCTTCTTCATGCGAATTCACCTCCCCATGGACTCGAGCGGAAGGGGCGTGTGTGGGGACGGATCAGAAGTCACACACACAGGTGCTGCCGTAGAGCGGCTGCGCGGCGCTGGTGAGGCGGACCGAGCCGACCTTGCGGACGACGAGCTTCTTCATGCGAATTCACCTCCTCTGGAACTCGGTAGCGGGTCCTGCGAGTTGACGCCGGTCAGGCGGCGTCGCAGAAGATGCCGTAGAGGGCCTGCGCGGCGCTGGTCAGACGGACCGACCCGGCCTTGCGGACGACGAGCTTCTTCATGTGCGTTCACCTCCCCCGCAAACTCGGTGCGAGTGCTGCGAGCGAGAGCCCGGTCAGGCGTCCGCGAACACGCAGGTGATGCCGTACAGCGGCTGCGCGGCGCTGGTGAGGCGGACCGAGCCGGGCTTGCGAACGGTGAGCTTCTTCATGTGCGTTCACCTCCCCGCACTCCGTGGGAGTACTGCGAGTGAGTGTCGGTCAGGCGTACGCGACGCAGGTGCTGCCGTACAGCGGCTGCGCGGCGCTGGTGAGCCGGACCGAACCGACCTTGCGCACGACGAGCTTCTTCATGCTGATCAACTCCTCTCGCGGGTACCACGGTTGGGTTGGCTGATCGAGCTGACGCCAGATCAGCTGGAGACAGCATGCTCACGGCTCGCGAACGTGTCAACGGATGTGAATGAGATTGATCTGAGCATCCGTTTAGGTTTGACGGCTTGGCCGTGGTGACCTGCGAAGTCGCGGAACCAGTGCTTCGCGGTCAGAGGCTCGCTCGCCGAGGATTTAGCTGAGGTGAAAATGGCGGCCGCTGCGATGTACCGCGGGCGGTCACTGCGCCGCGGGTGCCCCGGGGCCGCGCGGAAGCGCTCAGAGTGCGCTCGAGGCATGCCCGGGGCTCGCTCGGGCGCCGCTCGGGGTCCGCCCAGGGATCGCTCAGGCGCCGCCCGGGAACCGCTCAGGGGCCGTTCAGGAGTCGCTCGGGTCCGCTCGAGCCGTCCGGGGCCGCACGCGGCCCGTCCGGAGGGCTCGGGGTCAGTCCTGGCCCGAGCGGCGGGACTCCGCCTCCCGGCGGGCGATCACCTCGATCATCTCGGCGATCGTGCCCAGCCCCTCGGGGGAGAGCATCACGGCCCGCAGCGCCACCTCGCGCACGCCGACGTCGCGCAGCGCCCCGAGCAGGATCAGCTCCTCGGTGATCCGGCTGCTCTGGTCGTCGTCGAAGAAGTAGGCCGGCGGCACCTGGAAGAACTGCGCCAGCGCCTCCAGGTGCCGCTTGGTGGGGTTGTCGCGCCGCCCGGTGCGCAGCTGCCACAGGTAGGTGAGCGAGAAGCTCTCGCCGGTGGCCTCCCGGCAGGCCCGGGCGACCTCCTCGTTGGTGAACGGTGCGCGGTCGGGCCGGCGCACGACGTCGAAGAGCCGCTCGATCCGGTCGGCGAGCGTGGTCCTGCTGCGATCCGCTGCCATCACGGGGCACCTCCCTCGACTGCTGCCAGGACCGGTTCAGCGGCACATCGTATCGCGGTGATCCGCTGCGGCGGGGGGTCAGCCGCGCCGGGCGCCGGCCTCCAGCAGGCCCGAGGTGATGTCCAGTTCCTGCGGTGTGGTGGAGAGGTCGTAGTGCAGGCGCTCGGCGGGCACGCCGTCGCGCTGGAAGCGCTCGATCATGCTGACCACCATGTCGTCCGGGCCCGCGACGAAGACCTCGTGCTCGTTCCAGTGGCCCTGCCCCGGTACCACCTCGGGCAGCCGGCCCTGCACGCCGGCGAAGCCGACCTCGTCGGAGACCACCGGGACGAGCAGCAACCGCGGGAAGACGGTCGCCAGTTGGCGCAGGCTCTGCAGGTCGTAGAAGTCGCTCTCGCGGCGCACCCCGACGAACAGGTGCAGGGTGAGCGGGCGGTTGCGCGCGATCATCTCCTCGACCAGCGCCTTCACCGGCGCCAGACCGCTGCCGCCGGCCACGCAGACCACCCGGCGGGCCGGTCTGGCCGGCAGGGTCATCGTGCCGCGCCCCGGGCCCAGCCGCACCACGTCGCCGACTCTGGTGTGGTGGACCAGCGTGTTGCTCACCCAGCCGGCCGGGACGGCCCGCACGTGCAGGCTCAACAGGCCGTCGCGCCGCGGCGCGTTGGCGATCGAGTACGGTCGCCAGACCCGCGGCCAGCGGGCCGTCTCGACGGTGGTGTACTGCCCGGCCTGGTAGGGGAACGGCGCGTCGGGCCGCAGGGTCAGTACGGCCAGGTCCGGGGTGCGCAGCTCGTGCCCGACCACCTCGGCCAGCCAGGACGGCGGGGTGCTCCCGGCGTCCGCCTCGGCCGCGCCGCGCATGGCGGTGGCGATCTGTCCGTACGCCTCGCTCCAGGCCGCCTCGTGGGCCGGCGTCCAGGCGTCGCCGACGTAGCGGGCCAGGGTGGCCAGCAGGGCGGCGCCGACCGCGTCGTAGTGCGCGTCCTGCACCCCGTACTTGCGGTGGTCGCGGCCTAACTGCTGGAGGAAGGGGATGAGTTCCTCGGGGCGGTCGAGCATCCGCACCGCCCCGGCCAGCGCCCGGAAGAGCCGGTCGCGCTGCAGGTCCATCGCGGGCGGGAACAGCTCGCGGGCCTGTGGGTTGTGCAGGAACAGGGTGGCGTAGAAGTGGCCGGTGAGCTTGTCCCCGTGGGCCTGGGCGAGCGCGAAGCTCTCCCGGATCAGGGTCAGGTTGTCAGTCATGGATATTCGGTGACGATCCCTCAGAGGCCTTGGCGGCTGGTGTCCTTGGCGCCGAAGAAGTCGCCGCCCTTACGTCGTGCGTCGTCCGATCCCCAGGCCCTGGTGCGCGGCGCGGGGGTCAGCCGGGGGATGTGCTTGGCGCAGTGGATGTACGCCTCCTCGACCTCGATCAGCACCCAGTGCTCGGCCCGCCGTCCCGGCACGGTCTCGGTGGGCAGTTCGGGTACCTCGGGCCGCAGTTCGGCGTCCTCGGCCACCGTGGCCTGGCCGTTGATGTGCAGGCCGATCAGGTCGCGGACGAAGTCGATCAGCAGCAGGCCGATCTGCCCGGTCTCGCTGATGTTGCCGAGGCTGGCCATCACGCCGTTGCCGCGGTACTCCGGGTAGGCCAGGGTCCGTTCGTCGATCACGTGCAGGAAGCCGGGCGGCCCGGCCCGGAAGGTGGCGTCGCAGGCTCCGTTCGCGTCGGCGGTGGCGACGAAGGCCATCTCCTGGCGGGTGACGAACTCCCGCATCTGCTCGTTGAGATGGTCCAGTACCTGCTCGCGGTAGAACCGCTCCGCCCGGTCCTCGCTGCCGAATGCGCGTTGCAGGCGTCGCTCGCCCGCGGATCCTGGGCGGTGGAGCAGATGGCTGGTCACGGATCCTCCGCTATGTCAAGGGCATGACAATATCTCCCCGAGATGTCCGCGTTCGTGTATCGAACGCAACACCCCTCGAACGCAACCGCGTTCGACCACCCACCGCACCCTACACGTAGCGCGATGAGTGGTCACCTGGCGGTCAACGCGCGTTGAGCAGTCTGGGCCTGGACCCGGTCAGGCCGACCCCAACCGGGCCGGGTCCAGGCGTCCGCTGCGGGGTGGCGGGCCCGGGGGAGCCCGCCAACCCGGCGGAGCCGGCAGCCAACTCATGCACAGTCAGGGCTGCCGGTGCCGGGCGGGTGGTGTGTCCGGGGAAGACCACCACCCGTCCGGAGATCGAGGGTTACCGCTGGTCGTGACTCGTGGTGAAACGGGCCAGGGGACGCGAGCCGGCGTCGCCGAGGCCGGGTGGTGACGGGAGGGTGCGCCCGTCGCGGGCGTTCCCGCCCTGGGCGGGAGGGGGACTCGCGGCGCCGGCGCCCCGGGAGGGCGGCACGAGGGTGGGGTGCGGTGAGACGCCCCCGTCGTGGCCGCCCGGGTCGGCCACCGGCGCAGGGGTCCGCCCGTGGGCGGCGTCGGGCGTGGCGGACGCGGCGGGTGTGCCGGTCCCGGTGGAACGCAGCACCTCCGCGCAGTACGCCCGGACCCGGTCCAAGCCGCCCGCCGCGCGCGTCAGCGGCTCGAACCGGGGGTCAGGGGTGGCCGGGCCGTCGGCCGGCCAGAGCCGGCAGAGCGGGACCACCGCGGGGGGGACCGGCAGGCCCGACAGCTCCGGCCGATCGGGGTCCGGCGCGCCGTCCGTCGGGGACGACCCGGCGGACGCCTGCGAGGACTGCGGCCGGCCCGATTCGGCCGACCCCGAGGGGTTCGGCGCGGCGAGGCCCGGCCCCGCGGTGCGCAGCGGCGGCCGCCGCACCGGCGGCACGTTCGGCAGCCAGCTGGAGGCCGGCGCGCCCGCCACCGCGGACCCGGCGTTCTCGGTCGGCGGACCGCCGCCCGGACCGCCGAGCACCTCGGGCAGGTGCCCGGTCCCGGCCGCCACGGCCACCCCGCCCAGCGCGGTGACCGCCAGCGCGGCCGCGGCCGCACGGGCACCGAGGAAACGCGCCGGAGCGCGGAACCTCATCGGTGCACAGCTGGTCATCGAGCGACTCCGGGACTTGGCGAGGGACGCGGGAAGGGGCGAGCGGTCGGTACTGGGACGGGCAGCCTCCCGGAACGCGGCCACGGCAGCCTCCTCACCGGCCAGCTCGCGCCCGGTCGCGGGGGCGGCCGCGGCGGCGAGCAGTTCGGCGAGGGCGCCCTGACCGCCCTGCGTACCGCCCGTGGCACCACCGAGCAGCTGCTCGGCGGCGTCGCGGTCGATCCGACGGGATCGGTTGGTGCTCATCTCATGTCCTTCAGCGTCGAAGTCCCCGGGTTTGTCACACCTTCGGCAGAACTTTTTTTCTTCCGTCCCGTGCCACCCGCCGCCTCGCCCGCCGCGGCCGGTGCCGCGGCCCGCTGCAGGGGCACCGTGGGGGGTGCCTCCAGCAGCCGGGCCAGCCGGCGCAGGCCGCGGTGCGCGGCCATCCGGACGGTGGCGGCGCGCTTGCCGAGCACCCGCGCCGCGCTCTCGCCGTCCAGTTGCAGGACCACCCGCAGCAGCACCGCCTCGGCCTGGTCGCGCGGCAGGCCGGCGATCATGGCCAGCGCCTCCCGGGTGCCGGCCGCGGCCAGCACCGCGCCCTCGGTGTCGTCGTGGGCGGGCAGCTCGCTGAGGTACTCCTCCGGCAGGTCCGCGGTGGGCCGCCGGCGTCTGGCCCGCAGGTGGTCCATCGCCCGGTGACGGGCCACCGTCGCGGCCCAGCCGCGGAAGCCGTCCCCGTCGCCGTGGAAGGTGTGCAGGTCCCGGGCGATCTGCAGCCAGGTCTCGGAGGCGATGTCCTCGGCGTCCGAGCCGTCCCCGCCCACCAGCACCCGCAGGTAGCGCAGCAGCGCGGGCTGCACGGCCCGGAACACCTGCCGAAAGCCCTCCTCGTCGCCCTGCTGGGCCGCGGCGACCGCCGCCGTGAGGTCGGGTATCAGCGGTTCTGGCGCGCCGGCGGCGTCGTCGGCGCCGAACTGATCTGCGTTTTGCACTGCGCCATCATCCGTCATGCGGGGGGTGTCCTCTGTCGCTCACCCCCGCCGATCGGCAGGGGAGCAGACGCGGACGCCGCCCGGCGGCCTCATGAGGCGGCCGGACGGCGTCCGGGTCGAAGGTGGACCGACGTGCGGGCCCGGCCCGCTGCCGGGGGCCGGCCGGGCGGTGCTCAGACCACCCGGCGCAGGGCGGCCGGCGGCTCGCCCGGGCGTTCGAGGTCGTGGTGGATCGGCCCGGCGCCGGCCGACAGCGGCAGGCAGCCGCCGCCGCGCCGGCTCGCGACGATCTCGGCGGCCACCGCGACCGCGGTCTCCTCCGGGGTGCGGGCCCCCAGGTCGAGGCCGATCGGCGAGCGCAGCCGGGCGATCTCCGCCTCGGTCAGGCCCACCTCGCGCAGCCGGGCGTTGCGGTCCAGGTGGGTGCGGCGCGAGCCCATCGCGCCGACGAAGCCCACCGGCAGCCGTAGCGCCCGCTCCAGCAGCGGGATGTCGAACTTGGCGTCGTGGGTGAGCACGCACAGCACGGTGCGGCCGTCGAGCAGGGCCGCCCGGTCGGGTCCGGCGAGCTGCGAGTCGAGGTAGCGGTGCGGCCAGTCGACCACCACCTCGTCCGCGTCGGGGAAGCGGCGTGCGGTGGCGAAGACCGGGCGCGCGTCGCAGACCGTCACGCGGTAGCCGAGGAACTTGCCGATCCGCACCACGGCGGCGGCGAAGTCGATGGCCCCGAAGACGATCATGCGCGGGGCGGGCACGTAGGCCTCGACGAAGAAGGTGACGGTGCCCTGCTCCTCGCCCAGGCCGGGGTCGGAGGGGGTGCAGGGACGGCCGTCCAGCGCCAGCACCACCCTGCCGGTGCGCCCGGCGTCCAGCAGCGCGCGGGCCTCGGCGACCACGGCGCGCTCCAGGGCGCCGGTGGTGGTCGGGCCACCGGGCGCCAGGGTGCCGTGGTGGGCGTCGGCGGTCACCGCGAGGGTGGCACCGAGCAGGCCGGCCGGCCCCTCGATCACCCGCGCCAGTGCCACCGGGGTGCCCGAGGCGATGTAGGCGATGCCGGCGTCCAGTCCGGCGTCGGTGCCGGGCACCACCGGCTGGACGAAGACGTCGAGCAGGCCGCCGCAGGTCAGGCCCACCGCGAAGGCGTCCTCGTCGCTGTAGCCGAAGCGCTCCAGCACCGGCTCGCCGTCGGCGATGGCCTGCCGGCACAGCTCGTAGACCGCGCCCTCCACGCACCCGCCGGAGACGCTGCCGATCGCCTCGCCGGCCGCGTCCACCGCCAGCGCCGCACCCGGGTCGCGCGGGGCGCTGCCGGAGACGCCGACCACGGTGGCCACCGCGAAGGAGCGCCCGGAGGCGTGCCAGGCCTGCAACTGCTCGGCGATGTCCTGCATGTCCGTGGCTCCTGTCGATGTGTCGAGGGCGTGTGGTGGGTCGTGGCTCTACGGGCGGGGAGTGGGTCCACGGGTGGGCCGAACGGGGTGCCGCCGTACCGGTGGGCTCGGGCCCCCGGTACGGCGGCGGTTGTCGCGTCCGTCCCCCGCTAGTGAACGCCGAGCCACTCCTTGATGGGGGTGAGCGCGAAGTACGCGACGAAGACCGCGGTCAGGATCCACATCAGCGGACCGGGCTCGCGCCACTTGCCCTGACCCGCCTTGATGACCGTGTAGGCGATGACGCCGGAGGCGACACCGGCGGTGATGCTGTAGGTGAACGGCATCATCACGCAGGTCAGGAAGGCCGGGATGGCCACCTCGCGGTTGGCCCAGTCGATGTGCCGGGCCTGGCTCATCATCATCGAGCCGATGACGACCAGCGCGGCGGAGGCGACCTCGACCGGCACGATGCCGGCCAGCGGGGAGAAGAAGAGCATCAGCGTGAAGACACCGCCGGTGACCGTGGAGGCGAGGCCGGTCCTGGCGCCCTCACCCACACCGGTGGCCGACTCCACGAAGACCGTCTGGCCCGAGGCGCCGACCAGGCCGCCGATCGCGCCGCCGGCGCCGTCGATGAACAGCGCCTTGGACAGGCCCGGCATCCGGCCCTGCCGGTCGGCCAGCCCCGCCTCGGTGCCGACCCCGATGATGGTGGCCATCGCGTCGAAGAAGCCGGCCAGCACCAGGGTGAAGACCGCCACCGAGGCGCTGATCGCGCCCATGCCCTTGTTGGTGAAGGCCCCGAACAGGTCGACGTGGCCGACCAGGCCGAAGTCGGGGGCGGAGACCGGGCTGCCCGGCCACACCGGTGCCGCGCTGCCCCAGGCCTTGGCCGGGACGTGCGCCACCGCGTTGACGACGAAGGCGAAGACGGTGCCCGCGCCGATGCCGATCAGGATGGCGCCGCGCACGTTGCGGGCCAGCAGGACGAATATCGTCAGCAACGTGACCGCGAAGCACAGGACCGGCCAGCCGGTGAGCTCGCCGAAGGGGCCGAGCGAGACCAGGGTGGGCCCGCCGCTCATCACGAAGCCCGCCTTGTGCAGGCCGATCAGCGCGACGAACAGGCCGATGCCGATGGTGATGGCGTGCTTGAGCGGCAGGGGTATGCCGTTCATGATCTTCTCGCGCAGTCCGGAGACCACCAGGAGCACGATCAGCAGGCCGTAGATGACGCACAGACCGAAGGCCTGGGCCCAGGTGGTGTGCGGCACGACCAGCGCGGAGACCGCGCCGGAGACCGAGAGACCGGCGGCGACCGCCAGCGGGACGTTGCCGATGACCCCCATCAGGATGGTGGTCACGGCGGCGGCGAGCGCGGTGGCCGTGGTCAGTTGGGCGTGGTCGAGCTTGGCGCCGGTGACGTCGGCCCCGCTCAGGATGAGTGGGTTGAGCAGGACGATGTAGGCCATCGCCATGAAGGTGGTCAGCCCGCCACGGATCTCGTTGCCGAAGGTCGAGCCTCTGGCGGAGATCTTGAAGTACGCGTCCAGGGCGTTCTTCGGAGCGGGTGCCGGGGCCGGCGTGGGGGTGCCGGCCTGGGCGGGGATGTCTTCAGTGGTGCCGGGCTCCGTGGGAATCCGGGTCATGTCCACTCCCAAGGTTCAAAGGGGGTTGGGGTGGGCGAGTCGACCTGGCCGTCCATCAGGGGCGGCGCAGGGGGACTGGATCGACTCACGAGGTGCACTCTGAGGTGCGTGCGGTGCGTGGGATGGTGCGCACCGCTGCAGAGCCCCGGCGTGGGAGAGGCAGCGGGATGGTGCACGGGGTACTTCCTGTGGGTGAAGCACCCCGGGGCGGCGGGGGAAGACGTTGGCCGCCGCCCCAGGGGGTCTGCGGACCGGGACTACAGGGTCCCGGTGAGGTGCTCGGGCCGGACCGGGATCCGGTTGAGAGCGATGCCGGTGGCCTGCCGGATGGCGGCCACGATCGACGGTGTGGCGGAGACCGTGGGCGCCTCGCCGACCCCGCGCAGCCCGTAGGGGGCGTGCGGGTCGGCCAGCTCCAGTAGGTCCACCGGGATCGGCGGGACGTCCAGGATGGTGGGGATCAGGTAGTCGGTGAAGGAGGCGTTGCGCACCTTCCCGTCCTTGACGATGATCTCCTCCATCACGGCCAGGCCCAGCGCCTGGGTGCAGCCGCCCTGGATCTGGCCCACCACGGAGAGCGGGTTGAGCGCCTTGCCGACGTCCTGGGCGGCGGTCAGCTCGACCACCTTGACCAGGCCCAGCTCGACGTCCACGTCGACCACCGCTCGGTTGGCGCAGAAGGTGTACTGGACGTGGCCGAAGCCCTGACCGGTCACCTTGTCGAACGCCTCGGTCGGGCGGTGGTGGTGCTCGCGGGTCAGGTCGATCGCCTCGTCGCCGAGCAGGTCGACCATCGAGACCAGCGCACCCGCCGACTCGGAGACCACCTTGCCGGCCACCAGGTCGATGTCGTCCTGGGTCCAGCCGTAGCGCTTGCGGCCCTTGTCGATCAGGGCGCGCTTGACCGCCTCGGCGGCCAGCTTCACCGCGCCGCCGGTCATGTACGTCTGGCGCGAGGCGGAGGTGGAACCCGCCGAGCCGACCTCGGTGTTGGCCGGGTGGATGGTGACCTTCTCCACGCCCAGCTCGGTGCGCGCGATCTGGCCGTGCACGGTGACGCCGCCCTGGCCGACCTCGGCCATCGCGGTGTGCACCATGGCCACCGGCTCGCCGCCGATGACCTCCAGGCGGACCCGGGCGGTGGAGTAGTCGTCGAAGCCCTCGGAGAAGCCGACGTTCTTGATGCCCACCGAGTAGCCCACGCCGCGCACGATCCCCTCGCCGTGCGAGGTGTTCGACAGCGCACCGGGCAGCTCGCGCACGTCCAGGTTGTCCAGGTCCAGCGGCGGCGGCAGCGGCATGTCCTTGACCCGCCGCAGCAGTTCGGCGACCGGGGCCGGCGAGTCGATCCGCTGGCCGGTCGGCAGGTGGTCGCCCTCCGCCATCGCGTTCAGCCGGCGCAGCTCGACGGGGTCCATGCCGAGGGCCGCGGCCAGCTTGTCCATCTGCGACTCGTAGCCGAAGCAGGCCTGCACCGCGCCGAACCCGCGCATCGCGCCGCAGGAGGGGTTGTTGGTGTAGAGCGCGATCGCGTCCATCCGCACGTTGGGGATGTTGTACGGCCCGTTGCCCAGCGAGGCGGCGTTGCCGACCACGGCGGGGGAGGCGGAGGCGTAGGCGCCGCCGTCCAGCACCAGGCGCACGTCGGCGTAGACCAGCTTGCCGTCGCGGGTGGCGCCGTGCTCGTAGGTCATCTTGGCCGGGTGGCGGTGCACGTGGCCGAAGAAGGACTCGTCCCGGGCGTAGACGATCTTGACCGGCTTGCCGGTGCGCTGGGCCAGCAGCGAGGCGTGGATCTGCATCGACAGGTCCTCGCGGCCGCCGAACGCGCCGCCGACGCCGGCCAGGGTCAGGCGCACCTTCTCCTCGGGCAGGCCGAGCACCGGGGCCATCTGCTGGCGGTCCACGTGCAGCCACTGGGTGGCCACGTAGAGGTCGATGCCGCCGTCCTCGGCGGGCACCGCCAGACCGGACTCGGGGCCCAGGAAGGCCTGGTCCTGCATGCCGACCTCGTACTCGCCGCGCACGATCACGTCGGCCAGCGCCTTGACCTCGTCGGTCACGCCCAGCCCGTAGACCAGCTTCTGGCTGTGGCAGATGTTGCCCGAGCCGTGCGACTTGTACTCGTGCGGCTCGTGGACGTAGCCGTGCACCTCGGGGTGGAGCGCCTGCTCCTCGGTGGTGATGGGGGTGAGTACCTCGTACTCCACCTTGATCTTCTTCACCGCGCGGCGGGCCGTCTCCGGGTGGTCGGCGGCCACGATGGCGATCGCCTCGCCGTGGTAGCGGACCTTGTCGATCGCCAGCGCCGGCTGGTCCTGGATCTCCAGGCCGTAGAACTTCTCGCCCGGGATGTCCTCGTGGGTGAGCACCGCGTAGACACCCGGCGTCCTGAGCGCGTCCGAGATGTCCACCGAGAGGATGTTGGCGCGCGGGTGCGGGGAGCGCAGGGCCATGCCCCAGAGCATGTCCTCGTGCCACAGGTCCGAGGAGTAGGCGAACTCGCCCTTGACCTTCAGCGTGCCGTCCGGGCGCAGCGGGGAGCCGCCGATGCCGTCCTTGCCGCCGGTGGTGATGTCCTGGAGGTTCTTCTCACCCTGGATCGTTCGCGTCGTCATGCGGAGTGACCCACCTTCTGGCACTTGCGGGCGGAGGCGAGCCGCACCGCGTCCATGATCTTCTCGTAGCCGGTGCAGCGGCACAGGTTGCCGCTGAGCGCCTCACGGATGTCCGTGTCGCTCGGCTGCGCGTCGCGCTCCAGCAGGGCGTCGGTCTGCACCAGCAGCCCCGGGGTGCAGAAGCCGCACTGCACGGCGCCGGCGTCGATGAACGCCTGCTGCACCAGACCCAGCTCCTCGCCCTCGGCCAGGCCCTCGACCGTGCGCACCTCGCGGTCCTGCACCTGGCCGGCGGCGACCAGACAGGAACAGACCGGCACGCCGTCCAGGTAGACCGTGCAGGATCCGCACTCGCCCTGCTCGCAGGCGTTCTTGGAACCCGGCAGGCCGACCCGCTCGCGCAGCACGTACAGGAGGCTCTCGCCCTCCCAGACGTCGTCCGCCTCGACGGGCTTGCCGTTGGCGGTGAAAGTGACCCTCATGCCGCGCTCCTGATCTGCTTGCTGTAGTCGTTCCAGGTCCAGGTGAGCGTGCGCCGCGCCATCACGGCCAGCGAGTGCCGGCGGTACTCGGCGGTGCCGCGCACGTCGTCGATCGGCGAGGCCGCGGCCCGCACCAGTTCACCGAACTTCTGGATCACCTCGGCACCCAGCAGGGCGCCGGACTCCCACAGGCCGCGCTCGGCGAGCACGCCCTGCAGGTACTCCTCCGCCGCGACCGCCCGGCGCGGGGTGGGCGCGGCCGACCCGATGCCGGTGCCGACCGTGCCGTTCTTGGGGTGCAGCGCGAAGCCGAAGGCGCAGACCGCGATCACCATCGCGTTGCGGGTCCCGATCTTCGAGAACTGCTGGGGGCCGTCGGCGACCGGGATGTGCACGGCGCGGATCAGCTCGTCCTGCTCCATGGAGTTGCGCTTCACGCCGACGTAGAAGTCGTCGATGGCGATCATCCGGATGCCGCGGGCCTGCGAGGCGACCTCGACGAAGACGTCCCGGCCCGCGGCCAGCAGCGCGGGGTGCGCGTCGCCGGCCGGCGAGGCGCCGCCGAGGTTCCCACCGACGCCGCCCCGGTTGCGGATCTGCGGCGAGCCGACGGTGTGGGCCGCCAGGGCCAGGCCGGGCAGCGGCCCGGACAGCTCGTTGATGATCCGCGTGTAGGGGACCGAGGCGCCGAGCCTGACCACACCGTCGGTGATCGACCAGTCGGTCAGCTCGGTGATGCGGTTCAGGTCGAGAATCGCGGATGGCCGGTGCACGTCGAAGTTCATCTCGACCATCACGTCCGTGCCGCCCGAGATCGGCAGCGCGGACGGGTACTCAGCCTTCGCCGCGAGTGCCTCGTCCCAGCTGGTGGGCCGCAGGAACTCCATGCGGGTGTCTCCTCAAGTCGTCGCCAAGTCGAACCTGTGGGCACTGTGCCCGGAATCCGCGGGGCTTGGCCCGAATGGGGGCGTCTGCGGGGATTCCAACCTTCGGTGTTCGGACGGTGCTACCGGAACGTTGCCCGGGCGTCGGGTCCTGGTCACCGGGGTGTGTCCGGCGGCGTGTGGCCAGTGAACCGCTGCCGGACCACCCGGAGGCAGTCACCGATGGCATGAAGCCCGTGCGCCGGGGTCGCCCGGCATCCTGTACGTTCCTCTAAGGGCAACGAATGCCCAGCTGAGCGGTTTCCCAGCCGCCCCATACGACCGTAATGCGGCCGTGATGACGAAGCGACGGCCCCGTGACCCGGGGGAGTGCTGATGCGTACCACCGAACGCCCGAACTCGGGCACACTGTGAGCCCCCGGCCCGCGGGACGCGCCCACCCCCAGCGCCGCCGCCCGGCCCCGCGCGCCCCGGCCCACCTGGACGCCGCCCTCGGCGCCACCACCTTCTCCGCAGGAAGCGGGCCCCCCCCGC
>NZ_BAAALF010000042.1:0-25011 GCF_039528135.1 Kitasatospora nipponensis
CGGGCCAAGCTGGCCCGCAAGGGCTGCGACCTGCTGGTGGTCAACGAGGTCGGCGAGAGCCGCGGCTTCGGCACGGACACGAACGAGGCGGTGGTGCTGGGCGCCGACGGCTCGCGGACCGACGTGCCGCAGGGGCCCAAGGAGGACCTGGCCGACACGCTCTGGGACCTGGTCGCCGCCCGGCTCGCCTGAGGCGCCGCCCCCGGCGTCCAGCTCGTGGCACTGGCGTTCATCTGATGAGACACCGTGTCCAGGAATACAGGCAAGAGTGTTGATCCCCGATAGCTGACCGTTACACTCCAGGAATCAAGTCTTTCCGGATGCCCCGGCCCGGCCGGGAGCGTTCAGTCAGCAGCCGCTGCAACCCCAGGGAGCGCTGTGTCTCGCCGCCTGTTCACCTCGGAGTCCGTGACCGAGGGTCACCCCGACAAGATCGCTGACCAGATCAGCGACACCATTCTCGACGCCCTGCTCAAGGACGACCCCACGTCCCGGGTCGCCGTCGAGACGCTGATCACCACCGGTCTGGTCCACATCGCCGGCGAGGTCACCACCAAGACCTACGCGCCGATCGCGCAGCTGGTGCGCGAGAAGATCCTGGAGATCGGGTACGACAGCTCGAAGAAGGGCTTCGACGGCGCCTCCTGCGGCGTGTCGGTGTCCATCGGCTCGCAGTCCCCGGACATCGCCCAGGGCGTCGACACCGCCTACGAGGCGCGCGTCGGCGGCTCCCTGGAGGAGGACGAGCTGGACCGCCAGGGCGCCGGCGACCAGGGCCTGATGTTCGGCTACGCGTGCGACGACACGCCCGAGCTGATGCCGCTGCCGATCACCCTCGCGCACCGCCTGGCGCGCCGCCTCTCCGAGGTGCGCAAGAACGGGACGATCCCGTACCTGCGCCCCGACGGCAAGACCCAGGTCACCATCGAGTACGACGGTGACAAGGCCGTGCGCCTGGACACCGTGGTGGTCTCCTCGCAGCACGCCAGCGACATCGACCTCGACTCGCTGCTCGCGCCCGACATCCGCGAGTTCGTCGTGGAGCCGGAGCTGGTGGGCCTGGACATCGACACCTCGGACTACCGCCTGCTGGTGAACCCGACCGGCCGCTTCGAGATCGGCGGCCCGATGGGCGACGCCGGCCTGACCGGCCGCAAGATCATCATCGACACCTACGGCGGCATGGCCCGCCACGGTGGCGGCGCCTTCTCCGGCAAGGACCCGTCCAAGGTCGACCGCTCGGCCGCCTACGCGATGCGCTGGGTCGCCAAGAACATCGTGGCGGCGGGCCTGGCCCGGCGCGCCGAGGTACAGGTCGCGTACGCGATCGGCAAGGCCGAGCCGGTGGGCCTGTTCGTGGAGACCTTCGGCACCGAGACCGTCCCGGTGCTCAAGATCCAGTCCGCCGTGACCCAGGTCTTCGACCTGCGCCCGGCCGCGATCATCCGCGACCTGGACCTGCTGCGCCCGATCTACGCGCAGACCGCCGCCTACGGCCACTTCGGTCGTGAGCTGCCGGACTTCACCTGGGAGCGCACCGACCGCGCCGACCAGCTGAAGGCCGCCGCGCACGCCTGACCGGCGCGCACACCACCGGCACGGGATCCACGGACCCGACGCGGCGGCGGTCACCCCCTGGCGGGGTGGGCGCCGCCGCGCGCTGTCGGTGCGGCGTGGTACCACTGAAACGATATGAGCAGCGAGGACACCACCCCGGGCGGGCCGCCCGAGCAGCTGGCCCTGATCCGCGAGACGGTGCGCCGGGCCAAGCCCCGCACCTGGCACGGCGCCCACCTGGCCGAGGAACTGCCGGTGGCCCGCGTCGTGGTGGACAAGGGGCTGCTCCACCTCGACCAGTTCTTCGACTACGCGGTCCCGGTCGCGATGGCCGACACCGCCCGGCCCGGCGTGCGGGTGCGGGTGCGGTTCGGCGCCCGGGTGGGCGCCGGCGGCCGGCGCGAGGGCGGTGAGCTGCACGACGGCTTCGTGGTGGCCCGGCTCGCCAGCAGCGACTACGCCGGCCCGCTGGCCCCGCTGGCCCAGGTGCTCTCGCCCGAGCCCGTCCTGACGCCGGCCCTGCTGAAGCTCAGCCGCACCGTCGCCGACCGCTACGCCGGCACGCTCGCCGACGTGCTGCAGCTCGCCGTCCCGCCGCGGCACGCCAAGGCCGAGGCGGAGCCCTCGCCCGATCCGCTGCCGCCGCCCGCCGCGCCCGCCCCCGGCAGCTGGCAGCGCTACCCCGACGGCCCCGGCTACCTCGCCGCGCTCACCGCCGGGCACCCCGCGCGCGCGGTCTGGTCGGCGCTGCCGGCCCCGGACTGGCCGCGGGCGATCGCGCTGGCCGTGGTGAGCGCGCTGGCCGGCGAGCGCGGCCCGCTGGTCGTGCTGCCGGACGGCCGGGCGGTGGCGCGGGTCGACGAGGCCCTCACCGCGCTGCTCGGCGGCGGCGAGCGGCACGCGGTGCTCACCGCGGACCTCGGGCCCAAGGAGCGCTACCGGGCCTGGCTGCGGGTCAGCCGCGGCTCGGTGCGCGCGGTGATCGGCACCCGGGCCACGGTCTTCGCGCCGGTCCACGAGCTGGGGCTGCTGGTGGTCTGGTCGGACGGTGACAGCAGCCACAGCGACCCGCGCGCCCCGCACCCGCACGTGCGCGAGGTGGCACTGCTGCGGGCCGCCGAGGAGGGCGCGGCGGTGCTGCTGGGGGGACTGGCGATGACCGTCGAGGGAGCGCAGCTGCTGCGCACGGGCTGGGCCCGGCCGCTGGCCGCCGACCGCGCGGTGGTGCGCGAGGTGGCGCCGCGGATCCGCACGGTGGGCGACGGTGACCAGGCGCGGGACGCCGCCGCGCACGCCGCCCGGCTGCCGTCGGTGGCCTGGCAGGCGGCCCGCGAGGCGCTGGGCACCGGACCGGTGCTGGTCCAGGTGCCGCGGCGCGGCTACGTGCCGCGGCTGGCCTGCGAGCGCTGCCGCACCCCGGCCCGCTGCGCGCACTGCGCGGGGCCGCTGGAGGCCGCCGGCGCCGGCCAGGTGCTGGCCTGTGGCTGGTGCGCGGTGGCGGAGTCCGACTGGCACTGCGTCGAGTGCGGCTCCTTCCGGCTGCGGGCGCAGGTGGTGGGGGCCCGGCGCACGGCCGAGGAGCTCGGCAAGGCCTTTCCGCAGGTTCCGGTGCGCACCTCGGGGCGCGACGCGGTGCTCGGCACCGTGTCCGGGGAGCCGGCGCTGGTGATCTCCACGCCGGGCGCGGAGCCGGTGGCCGAGGGCGGGTACGCGGCCGCGCTGCTGCTGGACGGCTGGGCGCTGCTGAACCGGCCCGACCTGCGGGCCGGCGAGGAGACGCTGCGGCTCTGGCTGGCGGCCGCCGCGCTGGTGCGACCGGCGGGGGAGGGCGGTCTGGTGGTGGTCGTGGCGGAGCCCACCGCCCGTCCGGTGCAGGCGCTGGTCCGCTGGGACCCGGCCGGGCATGCGGCGCTGGAGCTGGACGAGCGCGCGGAGCTGGGCTTCCCGCCGGTCTCCCGGATGGCTTCGGTGACCGGGGGGCCGGGCGCGGTGGCGGACCTGCTGGGCCTGAGCCGGCTGCCGGAGGGGGGGCAGCACGGCGGCCCGGTGACGCTGCCCGCGGTGCGCGGGCAGGAGCAGGAACGGATGCTGTTGCGGGTGCGCCCGGCGCAGGGCGGCGCGCTGGCGGCCGCGGTGGAGGCGGCCCGGATCGCCCGGGTCGCGCTGCGCGGCGCCGAGCCGGTGAAGGTGCGGATCGATCCGCTCGACATCGGCTGATCGGGCGCTCGGCCGGCTCGTAGGGGCGCCGGTCGCTGGAAGTCGGCCGTGCCGACTTCCAGCGCAATGGGCGGGGCGGGCTCGCGTCGGCGGCCGCCGGGGTGCGCGGTTCGGGTCGTGCCGTCAGCCGCGCAGCGGGACGCCGGGGCGCTCCAGGCCGCCCTGGCGGGCGGCGGGGACGCCCCGGGTCAGCTGACCCGGCACGGGTACCGGCACCTGGACCGGCATCGGGGCCTGGGCGGGCAGCGCCGCCGAGGCCGGCTCCGGGACGGTGCCGATGGGGGCGTCCTGCGACAGGCAGTCGTCGCGCGGCGAGCCGGGGGAGGGGAGCGCACCGCTCAGTCCCGTCCCCGGGGTCGGCTGGCCCGGCAGCACGCCGCCGGCCGCGCCGAGCAGTTCGGTGGCCGAGCGGCGCATCCCGTAGCGCCGGTGCACCGCCTGCTTGGTGACCCCCAGGGCGGAGCCCACCGAGTCCCAGGAGAAGCCGAGCGCCCGGTCGAACTCGACGGCCGCCGCCACCAGCGTCTCCACGCTCTCGCGCAGCTCCTGGGCCAGCCGCACGGTGGGCGCCGGGGCCCGCCCGTACACCACGAAGCCGCCCGAACTGCTGGGCCGGCGCGGGCGGTAGACGTTGCCCAGCTGGGCGGTCAGGGTCCGCAGGGCGTCGACCTGGCGGCGCACCCGCTCGATGTCGCGCACCAGCAGGTGCAGGCTCGCCCGTGCCCGGGTGTCGTGGTTGATCTGCTCGGCCATCGTGCTCAGGCCACCTTCCGTGCAAGTGATGGGGCCACGCGCCGGCCCGGGGGACTCACGGTCAATCTCACTTGACCAACGCCGAAGCGGGGTCCGGGGTCACGCGCCGCGCCGATCCGGGATGTGCCGATGTCCGACCGACGCAGGCGTGGATCGGCCCGGCCGGGGCACCGCATAGACTGACGTGCTGTCCCGACCGACCCCGTACGACCCGAGCGAAGGAGCCCGCCACCGTGCCGATCCAGCCGATCCGGATCTTCGGGGACCCGGTGCTGCGCGCCAAGGCGCAGCCGGTGACCACGTTCGACAAGGAACTGCGCACGCTGGTCAAGGACCTCACCGACACCATGCTGGACGCGCCGGGCGCCGGCCTCGCGGCGCCCCAACTGGGCATCTCCCTACGGGTGTTCGCCTACCACGTGGACGGGGTGATCGGGCACCTGATCAACCCCGACCTCTCGCTCACCGAGGAGGAGCAGGAGGGTCCCGAGGGGTGCCTGTCGCTGCCGGGCCTGCGCTTCGACACCAGGCGGGCCTACGGCGTGGTGGCGCGCGGATTCAACGAGTACGGCGATCCGGTCACCGTCGAGGGGACCCAGCTGCTGGCCCGGTGCATCCAGCACGAGACCGACCACCTGGACGGGATCATCTTCATCGACCGGCTGGACCGCGAGTCGCGCAAGGAGGCGATGCGCGCCATCCGGGAGACCGAGTGGGGCGGCACCGGCCCGGCGCCCGAGGTGCGCCTCTCGCCGCACAGCACGTTCGGCGTCATCCGCTGATCCGCTGATCCGTTCGTCCCGCTCCACTTCCCCGCTCCTCCACTTCCCCGCTCCTCTCCGACGCTCCGAAAGGCCGCTGCTTTGCGTCTCGTCTTCGCCGGAACCCCCGAGGTCGCCGTCCCCGCCCTGGAGGCGCTGCTCGCCTCCGACCGGCACGAGGTGGTCGCGGTGGTCACCCGTCCCGACGCCCCGGCCGGCCGCGGCCGGCGGCTGGTCGCCAGCCCGGTGGGGCAGCGGGCCGAGGAGGCGGGCATCGAGGTGCTCAAGCCGGCGAAGCCCAGCGAGCCCGAGTTCCTGGCCCGGCTGGCCGAGCTCGCCCCCGACTGCTGCCCGGTGGTCGCCTACGGCGCGCTGCTGCGCGAGCCGGCCCTGGAGATCCCCCCGCACGGCTGGGTCAACCTGCACTTCTCCCTGCTGCCCGCCTGGCGCGGCGCCGCGCCCGTCCAGCACGCGGTGCTGGCCGGCGACGAGGTGACCGGCGCCTCGACCTTCCGGATCGAGCGCGGCCTGGACTCCGGTCCGGTCTTCGGCGTGCTCACCGAGGAGATCCGGCCCACCGACACCAGCGGCGAGCTGCTGGAGCGGCTCGCCCGCTCGGGCGCCGTGCTGCTCACCGCGACCATGGACGGCATCGCGGACGGCAGCCTGCACGCCGTCGCGCAGCCCGCCGACGGGGTCACCCTGGCGCCGAAGATCACCGTGGAGGACGCCCGGATCGAGTGGACGCACCCCGCGCTGCGGATCGACCGCCTGGTGCGCGGCTGCGCCCCCGCGCCGGGCGCCTGGACCACCTTCCGCGGCGAGCGGCTCAAGGTCTCCGGACCGGTGCGGCTGCTGCCGGCCGGCGCGTCGGCGGACGGTGAGCCGGGCGACGAGCTGGCGCCGGGGCAGCTGGCGGTCGCCAAGAACAGCGTCCGGGTCGGCACCGGCAGCCACCCGGTCGAACTGGGCGAGGTCCAGCCGCAGGGCAAGAAGCCGATGCGGGCGGCAGACTGGGCACGAGGCGTCCGGATCGAGAGCGGCGAGCTGCTCGGCGGCTGACCGCGGCCCGGGTCCGCCCCCTCCCCCCGTTTCCCATAGTCCCGTAGCACCTTGAGGTCATCCGTGAGCACTCCCCCCGCCAAGTCCGCCCGGTCCGCCAAGTCCGCGGGCCCCGGTGGTTCCGGCAAGTCGGCCGGTCCCGGTGGTTCCGGCAAGCCCGCCGCCCGTCCGCACCGGCGCCCGAAGAAGGACCCGGCGCGCATGGTCGCCTTCCGCGCGCTGCGGGCGGTCGACGAGCGCGACGCGTACGCCAACCTGATCCTGCCCTCGCTGCTGCGCGAGGCCGAGCAGAAGGGCATGGAGCGGCGCGACGCCGCCCTCGCCACCGAACTCGTCTACGGCACGCTGCGGATGCAGGGCAGCTACGACGCGATCATCGCCGCCTGCATCGACCGGCCGCTGCGCGAGGTGGACCCGCCGGTCCTGGACGTCCTGCTGCTGGGTGCGCACCAGCTGCTCGGCACCCGGATCCCCACCCACGCCGCCGTCTCGGCCACCGTGGAGCTGGCCCGCGCGGTGCTCGGCGACGGCCGGGCGAAGTTCGTCAACGCGGTGCTGCGCCGGATCAGCGCGCAGGACCTGGACGCCTGGATCGCCCAGGTCGCGCCGCCCTACGAGCAGGACGCCGAGGACCACCTGGCGGTCGTCCACTCGCACCCGCGCTGGGTGGTCGCCTCGCTCTGGGACTCGCTCGGGCGCTGGCAGCCGGACGCGGCGGGGCGGGTGGCGATCGAGGAGCTGCTGCGGGCCGACAACGAGCGCCCGGAGGTCACCCTGGTGGCCCGCCCCGGGCGGATCGCCACCGCGGAGCTGGCCGACTCGCTGGTCACCGAGGCGCCGGACAGCTCGCCCGGCCGCTGGTCGCCGTACGCGGTCCGGCTCGCCGAGGGCGGCGACCCCGGCGGCCTGACGGCGGTGCGGGAGAACCGGGCCGGGGTACAGGACGAGGGCAGCCAGCTGGTCGCCCTCGCGCTGGCCGCCGCCCCGCTGGAGGGCTCCGACCGGCTCTGGCTGGACGGCTGCGCCGGCCCCGGCGGCAAGGCGGCCCTGCTGGCCGCGCTGGCCGGCGAGCGCGGCGCGGCGCTGGTGGCCAGCGGGCGCCAGC
Organism: Kitasatospora nipponensis; assembly: GCF_039528135.1. Classification (NCBI taxonomy): domain Bacteria; kingdom Bacillati; phylum Actinomycetota; class Actinomycetes; order Kitasatosporales; family Streptomycetaceae; genus Kitasatospora; species Kitasatospora nipponensis. Next base: position 7,456 of record NZ_BAAALF010000042.1, read on the forward strand.
AGCACCGGGCCCGGCTGGTGTCGCGGGCGCTGGACGGCAACCCCGGCCCGTACACGGTGATCACCGCCGACGGGACCAGGCCCGCCTGGCGGCCCGGCACCTTCGACCGGGTCCTGGTGGACGTGCCCTGCTCGGGCCTCGGCGCGCTGCGCCGCCGGCCGGAGTCGCGCTGGCGCCGGCGCCCCGAGGACATGGCCGGCTTCGGCCCGCTCCAGCGCGACCTGCTCCGCTCGGCGCTCGCCTCGGTGCGGGTCGGCGGCGTGGTGGGCTACGCCACCTGCTCGCCGCACCTGGCGGAGACCCGCGCGGTGGTGGAGGACGTGCTGCGCGAGGCCGGTGGGTCGGGTGCCTCCGGCGGGTCCGGCGCTGCTCGGGCGGTCGGGGTCGAGGGCTTCGAGGTCGAGGGCCTCACCGTGGAGTGGGTCGACGCCCGACCGCTGCTGCCGGGCGTCCCGGCACTGGGCGAGGGCCCGGACATCCAGCTCTGGCCGCACCTGCACGGCACCGACGCGATGTACCTCGCCCTGCTGCGCCGCACGGCCTGAGGGGACTTCGCGCCGACCCGCGGACGGGAGCCGTTCGCGGGTCAGCGCAAGGTCGGGACGGCCCCGTTCTCCGCCCAGTGGAGTTCGACGCCGTGCAGGCCGGCGGTCCAGCGGGTGGCGATCTCGGTGAGGCGCGCGCGGTCCGGGGCGGTGCGGCCGAGGCCGATCGCGTAGTGGGTCAGGCCCGGGGCGGTGTCGAAGGGGCGGGGCCAGGCGTGGGCGTCGGTGGCGCCGGCCTGCTGGAGGTCGGTGAGCAGGGAGCGCACCCGGCCGCGGACCAGGCCGAGGGTCCGTTCGAACGCCTCGGGCCGCTCCTGGCGCACGGTCAGCACCGCCCAGGCGGTGTGACGGCGGTGCAGCGGGGGCGGGGCGAGCAACGCCGATCCCACGCCGGCGCCGCTCTGCGCCGCGGACTCGAGCACCTCCCAGGCCCGGTAGAGCTCCCGGACCAGCAGGTCGCGGCCACCGGCGCCGACCTGCTCGGTGCAGGAGCGGACCGGCTCGGAGGGGGTCAGGATCGTCACCGGTGCCTGCTCAGGTGCTTCCGCCTGCGTGGCGTGCAGGGTGACCGGCCGGCGCCAGTCCCAGGCGGCCCAGGTGGCGAAGAAGTGCCGGAGCAGGTCGTCGGCGGGCAGCGCGCCCGCCTCGTGCACGGTGCGTGCCGCCAGCACCGACCAGGCCACGCCCGGCAGGCCGCCGAAGGGGGCCGAGTCCAGGCCGCGGGCCTTGGCCCAGCTCTTCACCCGGCGGGCGAGCAGGGCGAACGCCGCGGTGCGCTCGTCGTGCGCGCCGGGTTGGTCGCCGGCGACGGTGGCGAGGACCGAGGCGGCGTCGGTGACCGCGCTCAGGGCGAGGCCGGCCGCCGTGCCCAGCTCGGCGCGCCGGGTGACGGCCTCGGTGGGCGGGAGCGACCCGCTGCCGACCACGACCAGGTCGACGGTCAGCGCGCCGACGTGCAGCCGCAGGCCCGGCACCCGGGCGCCGGGGACCGGTCGCAGCCGGTCGGCCGCCTGGACGGCGGCGGCCACCCGGGCCTGGACGTCGGCCAGTTCGACGTCCCCGGGCAGTACCGCCACCAGGTCCAGGTCGGCGCCGGCCGGGGCGCAGCCCATCCGCCGTGAGCCGACCAGGTGGACGACACTCTCGGGCAGGGCCCCGGCGATGCGTGCGGTGAGCTCCTCGGCGCAGGCGGTGGCGGACGCAGCCGTGCCGGCGGCGGTGTCGGCGACGACGGCGGGCTCAGGGAGCCAGCGCAACTCGCCGGTGCCCAGGGTGACCACCGCCCGTGGCTGCACCGGTTCGTCACCGCGGCGCGAGAGCAGGGTCAACTCGCCGACGTGCGCGGGCTGGTGGGCGAGCACGGGGCCGAGCCGGGCGGCGCTCTCGGCGGCGACCCGCTGCGGGTCCGTGCTGCGGCCGAGGGTCAGGTGCGGCGTGTAGCCCTCGGCGCGGCCCCGGCAGCCCGGGAAGCGCCGCTCCAGGGCGTGCCGCAGCGCCGCCCAGGGGGCCGGGTCGGCGGCCGCCGGGTCGAGCCAGACGGTGGCGTCCTCGCGGTGACCGAAGGTGTGCACGCCGGCCAACCTGGTTGTGAAGGAGGGGAGTTCGGCAGACGCCGCACCGATCAGGGCGGCGGCCTGCGCGAAGTCGGACTCCGGGACGAAGCCGAAGAGCAGGTTGACGTGCGGCGGCCAGCGACGCACCTGCGGGTCGTGCGCCCGGCGGATCTCCTCGATCACCGGCCGGAGTTCGGGTGCGGGCAGCCAGGCCACCGCGGTGCGCGCGGTGGGCGCGCTGTCCAGCAGCTCGCCCCGGTCGGCCGGTGCGCAGCTCAGGTCGACCGCCACGCCGTAGTGGTCGGAGGGGAAGAGCCCGTCCGGGGTGGGGAGTTCGCCGCAGAGCCGGGCCCCGGTCGCCCGCAGTGCCTCGGTGCGCAGCAGGACCCGGTCCAGCCGGGAGGCCCGGCCGGAGAGCGAGGAGACGGCGGCGAGCGGGTTGACGCCCGGGTCGAAGGTGGGAGTCCGGTCGGCGGGCCCGTGCACCTCGCTCCAGGCGTCGCGCAGAGCGAGCACGGCGGCCGGCCCGTCCGGGGTGTCCCGGCCGTCGTTGAAGTCGCCGAGCAGCACCACCTGGCCCTCGATGCCCGCCAACCCCTCGCGGAGTCGGGCGAGTTCGGCCTGCCGGCGGTCGGCGCCACGCTCCGAGTGGTCGCTGCTCAGATGGGTGGCGGCGACCACCAGGGGGCCCGCGGCGCTCTGCACGGTGACGGCGGTGACGGCCTTGTGCGGCCCGAGGCGGTGCCGGCCCGCCTCCAGCACCGGCAGCCGGCTGAGCAGCAGCAGCCCGTGGTCGTCGAGGGCGCGGGCGGTCGGATCCGACCCCAGGGTGTAGCCGGCCCGCACCCAGGGCGCCCGCAGCAGCAGGTCGACCAGCGCGGGTTCGACCTCCTGCAGCGCGATGACGTCCGCGTCGGCCTCGGCCAGCCGGGCGAGCAGCAGCGGCCGGCGCCGGGCGGTGTCGATCCGGTCGCTGTCGTAGCGGTCCCAGAGCGTGTTCCAGGTGACGACGCGCACGCCGGCCGCGACCGGGAGCGGCGACGGGGTGGTGAGGGCGCCGCCGGTGGGCGCGCCGTGGGGCTGCGGGCCGTTGGCCGGTGCCCCGTCGGCGGGGGACCAGCGCGCGGCGACCGGGTCCCAGCCGTACGGCGTGTCGGCGGTGAAGAACGGCGCCCGCAGCCGGCGCAGGGCCCGCACCCGGCCGGCCCGCACGGTGTCCAGGAGGTCCAGCCCGGCCGCCCGGTCCCACACCACCTCGCCGTCGGCCTCGACGAACAGCACGCGGTGCCACGGGATGTCGCCACCCGGGGTGAAGGAGCCCAGCGGGATCCGCTTGGGCTCGGCGCTGCGCTGGTAGACGCCCAGCACGAACCGAGCCGGGTCGAACCGCGGGTCCCAGCGCACCCGGTGGTAGATCTCCTCGCTCGTGCGCATCAGGCGTCCTCTCCGGCGAGCGTCCCGGCGGTGTCGCCGAGGGTACCGTCCGGTCCGAGGTACCAGGTGCGGTGCGCCTGACCGGGGTAGGGCGGGGTGAAACGGCGCAGCTGCGCGCTGAGCACGGCGGCCGGCACCGGGTGGGCGCGCGCCGCGTTGCGGCGCACCAGCTCCTGCTCGCCGACCAGTGCGACCGCGTGGGTGACCAGCGCGTCGCGGCGCTGCGCCACCGAGCGGACCAGGGTGCGCTGTTGGGCGTTGAGCGAGGTGGCGTCCCAGACCACGTTCGCGCCGGCGGTCAGCGCGGCGTCCAGCCGGTCCAGTCCCTCGCGCAGGACGGCCGCGTTGTCGCGCTGGTCGGCGCGGGCGACGCGCGCCGCGCGCAGCTCGTCCAGGCTGACGTAGCTGTCGGTGCCGGCCAGCCGGCCCGCGAAGGTGCTCTTCCCGCTGCCCGAGGGGCCGACCAGCTGGACCAGCCGGGGGAACGCACCGGAGCGCCAGCGCCAGGTGGCCGCCACGGCCTCCTCTACGGTGCTGATCCGGCCGCGCGCGTACGCCTCCCGGGCCTCGGCCCAGCACCGGTCGGCCACCTCGCCGTCCAGCGGGGCCAGCGCCTCGCGCAGGCCGGTGCGCAGCCAGTGCAGCGGCGCTTCGCCGAGCAGCGCGGCGTCCTCGGCGTGCAGCGCGGACCACTCGACCTGCGCCCGTGCGTCGTCCGTGGTGACCGACGGCTCGTCGGGGCGGCAGGCGGGTGGGTCGACCAGTGCGGCGGCGGCGACCGCGTGCAGCACGCCGAGGTCGGCGGCCTGTGCGAGCCGGACCAGGCCGGCGCGGCGCTCGTCGTCCGGGTAGGGGCGGTGCAGGCCGGGGTGGAGCCCGACCAGATCGGCCACCCGCCGGGCCAGCGGCAGGCCCAGCGGCGCGATCAGCCGCGGCGCCAGCCACTCCCGTCGGGCGCCGCGCAGCAGGACCGCCAGGACACCGGCCAGCCGGGCGTCGCCGGAGCGGCCCAGGGCGTCGAGGCGGGCGCAGACGTCGGCGACCGCCGCCGGGGACGGGTCGGGGGCGGTGGGGGTGGGTTCAGTGGAGCCGGTGGAGCCAGTGGGGTCGGGGTCGGGCGCGGGGTCGGGGGAGAGGTGCAGGGCGGCCAGCAGGGCCGGCACGTCCGGGGTCGCCCCCGACCGCACCGCCCACAGCGCCGCGGCCGGGGCGAGCCCGTTCTCCACGACCGCCGCGTGCATCCAGTGCGTGTCCGTCCGCACGTGCCGGGGCCGGACCCACTTGGCCACCCGGTGCGCGAACTGCGCGCGGTCGAAGCCCGCGACGGTCCGCACGACGAACCCCTCCTGGCGTCCGGTGTCCAACCGCAGGGCCCGCAGCGCCCGTTCGTCGAAGTCACCGCGCCAGAGCACGGGCGGGGCCGGCACCCCCAGACGCCGCAGGAAACGGACGGTGGCGTCCCAGTCCAGGCAGCGGTCGGCGTCGTCCCAGACCGAGAAGCCGTAGAACCAGCTCTCCAGGTCCCGGTAGGCGATCGAGTGCCGCGCGAACATGTTCTCGCCGCACACCCGCCAGCCGTCCGGTACGGCCGGGCCGATCCGGCCCTGCAGCGCCTTGACCCAGGTGCGGGACGGATGGTGGGCGGAGTCCAGCGAGCGGGCGTGCAGCCCGTCGCGGTAGAGCGTGGTGTTCTCGCCGTCCAGCTTCTCGGTGACCACGACCTCGCGGCCGAGCAGTCCGGACAGCTCGCCGGCCCGCACGTCGTCCGAGGTGGCACCGGGCGACCAGGGCAGATGCGGCGTACGGGGGTAGTGCACGCGCATGGTCCGCTCCCGGTGACGACGTCAGGCATCGGTCACTGTAGGAGGGTTCCGGGTCGCGGTTCCATCGAATAACGCCCTGCTGGGAGCCGTTCGGGGAACGATCGGCGGCCGGGTGCGTTCGAGTGGGGGAGGCGGTCGAGAGGGCCGGGACGGTGGTGTGGTGGTCGGAACGGGCGGAGAGGCGAGGGCTGTGGAAGCTGAGCGGGAGACCGAGCACCTGGTGGCCAGGTTCGTCGCCGAGCTCGAGCGGAGCGTGCGGCCGGCGGCGGTCTGGGTCCACGGGTCGTGGGCGCTGGGCGACTACCGGGAGGGCCGCAGCGATCTGGACCTGCTGGCGCTGCTGACCGGACCGCTGGACGCCGAACAGCGCACCGCACTGCGGCGGTTGCACGAGCGACTGGACGTCGAGCTGCCACTGGCCGCCAAGTTGCACTGCTCCTACCTGCTGCCGGGGCAGCTGGCCGACCTCGACCAGCGCCATCTCACTTGGGCGCACCGGACGTTGTTCGAGCGACCGGTCACCGCGGTGACCCGCCGCGAGCTCGAAATCGGCGGCCGCACGCTGCTCGGCCCGCCACCGGCCGGGCTGGTCCCGCCGGTCGGGGACGCGGAGTTGGCCCGGTTCATCCGGTTGGACCTGCGGGAGTTCTGGCTGCCGGCGACGGCCCGGTGGCCGCGCTGGCTGAAGGACGTCTGGGTGGACGCCGGACTGATCACGCTGGCCCGGGCCGACGCCACGCTGCGCACCGGAGAACTATTGACGAAGAGTCAGGCCATCGAGCTGCTCCCGCAGTTCGGAGTTCCCGGCCGCCTGGTTCAGGAGCTGCGGGAGCGTCGCTACCGGCAGCCCGCGCCGCCGCCGGCCGGCTGGCGGTGGCGCCGCCGGCGCGCCGAGGTGACCCGCCGGGTGCTGCGCGCGGGCATCGCGGCGACGCTCGGCGGCAGCGAGGCGCGCGGGACGGGCCGGTGAGGCAGCCACCGACCCGGATCTGGTGCCTGCGCCACGGGCACTCCGAGAACGTCACGGCGGGCGCGGCCGGCGTGCTGCCCGGCGCCCGGCTGACCGCCCTCGGGCGGCAGCAAGCGGCGCTGGCGGCAACCCGGTTGGCGGGCGAGGGGCTGGCCGCGGTCTACGTCAGCGACGCGGTCCGGGCGCGGGCCACCGGCGCCGCGCTGGCGGCCGCGGGGGCGCCGGGGCTGGAGGTCACCGTGCTGCCCGGGCTCGGCGAGGTGGGCGTCGGGGCGGCCGAGGGCAGTACCGAGCCCGCCGTCCTGGCCAGGACGGCCGAGGTGCTGCACGCCTGGGTGGTGCGGCGCGACCTCGCGCCGCGGGTCGCGGACGGCGAGGACGGCCATGCGGTGCTGGCCCGGATGCGCGCGGCGGTCGAGGGGGTGGTCGCGGACCACCCCGGGCGGACGGTCGCGCTGGTGGGCCACGTGGCGAGCCTGACGGCCGTCGTGAGCGAGCTGTGCGGCGGCCTGGGGGCCGAGGTCTGGGGCGCGCCACTGCCGCACGCCGAGCCGTTCCTGGTCCAGTGGGACGGTCGGGGGTGGAGCTGCACGCGCTGGCCGTGGCCGGGCTGCTCGGCGGGCGCGCGGGTGGGGTGGCGGGCGGCGGGGGACGGGGGCCGGTGGGTCAGGGCTGGACCAGGACGGTGAGGAGGCGGTCCAGGAAGAGTTCGAAGGACCTGTCGGGGTCCAGCGGCTCCCCGCCGGAGGCCAGCGCCTGGGCCAGGTGGGGGAACCGGCCGCTGGTCGCGACGCCGGTGAGGTAGCCGACCAGGTCGCGGTGCCACTGCTGCGGGTCGAGGGCCGCGGTGATGGTGGCGCGTTCCCAGTCGGCGAACTGGCAGACGTAGCCGCTGAGCATCGCCAGCGCCTCCATCTTCCGGGTGCCGCTCAACTCCACCGTGGCCAGGGCGCCGAGGAAGAATTCGGCGTAGCGCAGGCTGTTGGGGCCGAAGGACGGCCGGGTCCGGGTGATCGTCACCGCCCAGCCGTGCCGGCGCAGGATGCCCAGCTGCTGGCGGGCCAGCAGGGCGAGGTCGGCGCGCCAGTCGCCGCAGGGGGCGTCGGGCAGTTCGTACTCGCCGGCCACCGCGTCGAGCATCAGGTCGAGCAGCTGCTCCTTCTTCGGCACGTAGTTGTAGAGCGACATGGTGCCGGCGCCGAGCTCGGCGGCGATCCGGCGCATCGTCACGGCGTCGAGTCCCTCCGCGTCCGCGAGGGCGACCGCGGCCGCGGCGATCGAGGCGCGGCTGTGGGCCGGCCGCGGTCCGCGGCCGGTGCGCTCGGGGCGCAGCCAGATCAGCTCGGGGAGCGCGCCGGCGGCCGGCGGTCGGTCGGTCGGGGGCTCGCTGGACCGGGGCTGGCCGGAAGAGGGCCTGCCGGAGGGGGAGTTGCTGGTCGGCGCGTTGCTGGTCGGCACGGGTTGATCACCTCGGGGCACCATCTTAGCAACGTACGGCGTACGTAGTACGATGCTGCCCAACGCGCTTCTACGTACGTTGTACTTAGAAATCGGAGGGCACCACCATGTCTCGCGACCAGCTCGCCATCTCCGCTCAGAACCTGGGCAAGCGGTACGGAAGGACCCAGGCGCTGGACGGCCTCGACCTCGCCGTCCCGGCCGGCACCGTCTACGGCCTGCTCGGTCCCAACGGCGCCGGAAAGACCACCGCCGTCCGGATCCTCGCCACGCTCGCCGCCCCCGACCGCGGCACGGCCCGGGTGGCCGGCTTCGACGTGGTGCGGGAGGCCGAGCAGGTCCGCCGCAGCATCGGCCTGGCCGGGCAGCACGCCGCCGTGGACGAGGGGCTCACCGGCCGCGACAACCTGCGACTGGTCGGCCGGTTCCACCACCTCGGGGCCCGCGAGGCCCGTCGGCGCGCCGCCGACCTGCTGGAGCGCTTCGGCCTCGCCCCGGTCGCCGACCGGCTGGTGCGCACCTACTCGGGCGGTCAGCGGCGCCGGCTGGACCTGGTGGCCTGCCTGGTCACCCGACCCACCGTGCTCTTCCTGGACGAGCCCACCACCGGGCTGGACCCGCGCAGTCGCGGCGAGATCTGGGACGCCGTCAGGGAGCTCGCCGGCGGCGGCACCGCCGTCCTGCTGACCACCCAGTACCTGGACGAGGCGGACCGGCTGGCCGACCACGGATTGGTGCTGGGCCGGGGCCGGGCCGTCGCGGACGGGCCACCCGACCGGCTGAAGGCCTCCATCGGCGCCCGGGTCGAGGTGGCGGACGGCGGGGCCGGTGAACTCGCGCCGGCCGCCGGCGTGCTGGCCGCACTGACCGGCGGCGAGCCGGTGGCCGACCCGGACCGGCTGCGGGTCGGCGACGTCTCCCGGCCCGGCTGCGAGACCTCGCTCCCGCAACTGGTCCGCGCGCTGGACGCGGCCGGCGTCGCCGCCCGGGACGTCGCGCTGCGCACGCCGACGCTGGACGACGTCTTCCTCGCGCTCACCGGCACCGAGCACGCGCCGGGCGCCGGCGCCGTCGAGGAGGTGGCGGCCTGATGTCCACCGCCGCGCTCACACCCGCCGGTCAGCCCTCGGGGCGGCCCGCCGGTCACTCGTCCGGTCAGTCGTCGGGCCAGTCGTCCCATCAGTCGCCGGGTCGGCCCTGGGGGCCGTCGTCCGGGCCGTCGTCCGGGTGGCGCGGCCTGCGGGCGGCGGGGCGACCCGTCGCGGACGCCCTCACCTCCGCCACCCGGGTGCTGCTGCACTACCGGCACGCGCCCGGCCTGGTCGCCGCCTCGTTGCTGGTTCCGATGGTGATGGTGGTGGTCTTCGGCTACGTCTTCGGCAGTGCGATGAACGTGCCGGGCGGTGGGAGCTACCGGGAGTACCTGATGCCGGGCCTGTTCGCGATGGTGGCCGTCAACGGGATCATGCCGACCATGGTCGGTGCGGCCCGCGACCTGGACCGCGGAGCCGCCGACCGGATCCGCTCGCTGCCGGTCTCCCGCGCCGGGGTGCTGCTCGGTACGGCGCTGGCCGACCTGCTGGTGAGCGCGGTGGTGCTGGTCCCGCTGGCGGCCATCGGCCTGCTGTCCGGCTGGCGGATCCACCGCGGCGCCGGTCCGGCGCTGGCCGCCTTCGGGCTGCTGCTGCTCTTCCGCTTCGTGCTGACCTGGCTGGGCACCTGCCTGGGCCTGGCCGCGGGCAGGGAGGAGCTGGCCAGTCAACTGGCGGTGCTGACCTTCCCGTTCGCCATGGTCACCAACATCTTCGTGCCCGCCGAGGGGATGCCCGGCTGGCTGCGCACGGTCGCCGAGTGGAACCCGGTCAGCGCGCTGGTCGCGGCCTGCCGGGAACTGTTCGGCAACCCGGCCACCGTCGGCCGGGCCTGGCCGCTGGAGCATCCGGTGACGGCCGCGCTGGGCTGGTCGGCGCTGCTCCTGCTGGTCTGCGTGCCGCTCGCGGTGCGGGGCTACACGCGGCACGGGCGCTGAGCGCGACGGGGCGGCGTCAACCCGGTGGGGCGGCGTCAACCGGTGGGGCGTCAACCCGGTGGGGCCGGACGGCGGGTGGGGCTGGACAGGGCCGGGCGGCGCGGCAGAGGCTGTCCGCCATGGACTACACCCATCTCGGCCGTACCGGCCTGCGCGTCTCGCGACTCTGCCTGGGCACCATGAACTTCGGCCCGCACACCGAGGAGACCGACGCCCACCAGATCATGGACGTCGCGCACGAGCAGGGCATCAACTTCTTCGACACCGCCAACGTCTACGGCTGGGGCGAGAACCGCGGCCGCACCGAGGAGATCATCGGCAGCTGGTTCGCCCGGGGCGGCAACCGGCGCGAGAAGACCGTGATCGCCACCAAGCTCTACGGCGACATGGGGGACTGGCCCAACGAGGGCAAGCTCTCCGCGCTGAACATCCGCCGCTCGGTGGAGGCCAGCCTGCGGCGGCTGCAGACCGACTACATCGACCTCTACCAGATGCACCACATCGACCGGGCCACGCCGTGGGAGGAGATCTGGCAGGCGATGGAGGTGCTGGTCGCCCAGGGCAAGATCGTCTACGTCGGGTCGAGCAACTTCGCCGGCTGGCACATCGCCCAGGCCCAGGAGGCCGCCAGGGCCCGCAACTTCCTGGGCCTGACCAGCGAGCAGTCGCTCTACAACCTGATGGAGCGCAGCCTGGAGCTGGAGGTGCTGCCGGCCGCGGAGCACTACGGGCTCGGCGTGATCCCGTGGTCCCCGCTGCACGGCGGCCTGTTGGGCGGGGTGCTGCGCAAGGAGCGCGAGGGCGTGCGGCGCGCCTCCGGACGGGCCGCCGAGACGCTGGCGGTCAAGCGCGAGCAACTGCAGGCGTACGAGGACTTCGCGGCCGAACTGGGCCACGAGCCCGGTGACGTCGCGCTGGCCTGGCTGCTCACCCGCCCGGGCGTCACCGCCCCGATCGTGGGCCCGCGCACCCTGGAGCAACTCCACGCGGCGGTAAGGGCGCTGGACGTCGAGCTGGACCAGAAGACGCTGGCCCGGCTGGACGAGATCTTCCCCGGTCACCGCACCGCGCCGGAGGACTACGCCTGGTGAGCCCACGGCCCGCCGTCCGGTGCCGGCCGTCCCGGTGGTGGTCCTGGGCGGCGGGGTCGGGCGGCGGGCTCGGTCCCGTGGCGGTACAACTGCTGTGGGACGCTGCCGCCATGGATCTCAATCGGCAGTTCGCGATGCCCCAGGGGCTCGGTGGCAGGTTCGTCGGCAGGGTCATGGCGGTGATCAACCGCTCCCAGGTGCGGCACGTGGTGGGTGAGTTGGCCGCCGTCGGCGACGAGCACGTGCTGGAGATCGGGTTCGGCCCCGGGGTCGGGCTGGTGGCACTGGCCCGGTCCGCCCCGCGGATACGGGTGGCCGGCGTGGACCCGTCCGCGCAGATGGTGGTGGCCGCGCGCCGCCGTACCCGGTCCTTCGGCGACCGGGTGAGCGTCCGCGAGGGCACCGCGGCCGCGCTCGACTGGGCGGACGGCACCCTCGACGCCGTCCTCGCGACCAACAGCGTGCAGCTGTGGCAGCCCAGGGTCGAGTCCCTGGCCGAGGTGCTGCGGGTGCTACGGCCCGGCGGCCGGCTGGTGCTCGGCGTGCTCGACCGGGCGGTGCTGCCGGACGGCGGCAGCGCGGGGCGGCAGTTCGACCTGAGCCTGCTGCCGGACGTGCGGGCGGCCGGGTTCGCCGGGGTCGAGGCGGCCTGGCGGCCCTCGGCGGGCGGGGGCCGGGAGCTGGTGGTGCGGGCGGTCCGTCCATCGGGGTGACGGTGGGGGCACCGAGTGTGACCTGGGCGATTGGGGGCACGACCCGCCCCGACGGGCCGATGCGGGGGGTTGGTGTCGGGAAGGGCCGATCACGAGATATCTTGATGTCGAGACGTTGGAGACGTGAAGCGGAGTACCGATGACTGACTCGACCATCATCTATACGCACACCGACGAGGCCCCCGCCCTGGCAACGTATTCGTTCCTGCCGGTGGTCCAGGCGTACGCCTCGACTGCGGGCGTCAGGGTGGAGACCCGCGACATCTCCCTGGCCGGGCGGATCATCGCGAGCTTCCCGGAGCGTCTCGAGGAGGGTCAGCGCATCGCCGACGCCCTCGCCGAGCTCGGTGAGCTGGCCAAGACCCCCGGGGCCAACATCATCAAGCTGCCGAACATCTCGGCCTCCGTCCCGCAGCTCAAGGCGGCCATCGCGGAGCTGCAGGCGCAGGGCTACGCGCTGCCGGACTACCCGGACGAGCCGGCCACCGACGAGGACCGCGAGGTCCGCGCCCGGTACGACAAGGTCAAGGGCAGCGCCGTCAACCCGGTGCTGCGCGAGGGCAACTCCGACCGCCGCGCGCCCGCCTCGGTCAAGAACTACGCCAAGAAGCACCCGCACCGGATGGGCGCCTGGACGGCCGAGTCGAAGACCAACGTCGCCCACATGGACGCCGACGACTTCCGCTCCACCGAGAAGTCCGCCGTGATCGCCGAGGACGGCGTGCTGCGCATCGAGCTGGTCGCCGCCGACGGCAGCACCACCGTGCTGCGCGCCTCGGTGCCGGTTCTCGCCGGCGAGGTCGTCGACGCCTCCGTGCTGCGGGTCGCGGCGCTGCGCGAGTTCTTCGCGGCCCAGGTCGCCCGTGCCAAGGCCGAGGGCGTGCTCTTCTCGGTGCACCTCAAGGCCACCATGATGAAGGTCTCCGACCCGATCATCTTCGGCCACGTGGTGCGCGCCTTCTTCCCGAAGACCTTCGCCCAGTACGGCGAGGTGCTCGCCGCGGCCGGCCTGAACCCGAACAACGGGCTCGGCGGCATCCTGGGCGGGCTCGACGCGCTGGCGGACGGCGCCGCCGTCAAGGCCTCCTTCGAGGCCGAGCTGGCCGAGGGCCCGGCCCTGGCGATGGTCGACTCCGACCGCGGCATCACCAACCTGCACGTGCCGAGCGACGTCATCGTCGACGCCTCGATGCCGGCCATGATCCGCACCTCCGGCCACATGTGGGGCCCGGACGGCAAGGAGGCCGACACGCTGGCGGTCATTCCCGACAGCAGCTACGCCGGCGTCTACCAGGTCGTCATCGACGACTGCCGCGCGCACGGTGCCTTCGACCCGGCCACCATGGGCTCGGTGCCCAACGTCGGCCTGATGGCGCAGGCGGCCGAGGAGTACGGCAGCCACGACAAGACCTTCGAGATCGCCGCCGCGGGCACGGTCCGGGTCGTCGACGCCGCCGGCACCGTCGTGCTGGAGCAGCCGGTCAGCGCCGGCGACGTGTTCCGGATGTGCCAGACCAAGGACGTGCCGATCCGCGACTGGGTCAAGCTCGCCGTCAACCGGGCCCGCGCCACCGGCAGCCCGGCCGTCTTCTGGCTCGACGAGGGCCGCGCGCACGACGCCAACCTGATCGCCAAGGTCAAGGCGTACCTGCCCGAGCACGACACCGACGGGCTGCAGATCGAGATCATGACGCCGCAGGAGGCGACCGCGTTCTCGCTGGAGCGCATCCGCCGCGGCGAGGACACCATCTCGGTCACCGGCAACGTGCTGCGCGACTACCTGACCGACCTGTTCCCGATCCTGGAGCTGGGCACCAGCGCCAAGATGCTCTCCGTCGTCCCGCTGATCAACGGCGGCGGCCTCTTCGAGACGGGCGCCGGCGGCTCCGCCCCCAAGCACGTCCAGCAGCTGGTCAAGGAGAACTACCTGCGCTGGGACAGCCTGGGCGAGTTCTTCGCGCTGGCGGCGAGCTTCGAGCACCTGGCGCAGACCACGGACAACGCGCGGGCCCAGATCCTGGCCGACACGCTGGACCGGGCCACCGGCACCTTCCTCGACGAGGACAAGTCGCCGAGCCGTCGCCTGGGCGGCATCGACAACCGCGGCAGCCACTTCTACCTGGCCATGTACTGGGCGCAGGAGCTGGCCAAGCAGGGCGACGATGCCGAGCTGGCGCAGGCCTTCGCGGTGCTCGCCGAGACGCTCGCCGGCCAGGAGCAGGCGATCGTGGCCGAGCTGATCGCGGTGCAGGGCTCGCCGGTCGACATCGGTGGCTACTACCAGCCCGAGGTGGCCAAGGCGGCGGCGGTCATGCGTCCGTCGGCGCTGCTCAACGAGGCGCTCGCGATCCTGGGCTGATCGGCCTGGTCGATGATCAGCTGATTGGCTGATCGGCTTCGCCGATGAGCTGACGTAAGAGGCCCCCTGGTCCCTCGCCGCGCTGCGGCGGCGGGCCGGGGGGCCTCTCGCGTGTCCGGGGGCGGCGCGGGCGCCGGGGCGGACGGGTCCGGGGTCGCGGCGGGCGGGCGGGCGTCGCGGGCGGGCGTCGGGGGGTGTCGTCAGCCGTCCGGCTGACCGGAGGAGGCCGGCCGGGGCGGCTGGCCCGTGCCGCGTCCGTCACCGCCGTCGCGGCGTCGGGAGCGGACCCGGACCCGGCTGGCCCCGAAGCGGCGCAGCCGGCCCAGCCAGGTGAACCGTTCACGGTTCGCGGCGGACGCCCGGTCCAGCTCCTCCATCAGCCGCTTCGTGCGGTGCTCCAGGTTCAGCTCGTCGAGGATCCGGTCGATCTCCGCGAGCAGCGAGCCGTGCAGCTGCCACGCCTCGGGAAAGGCCTGGATGCGGCGCAGCAGCATCTGGGCGACCCGCTCCCGGCTGGCCCAGGCCGCCGTGAGCTCCGCGTTCAGGCGCTCCTCGGCCTCCTCCGCGTCCAGGCTCACCTGGGTGGTCACCAGGACCGCGAAGCTGACCAGCGCCCCGCCCACGTGCGCCAGCAGTTCCTCGAGCGCCAGCGCGACCTCGCGCGGGAAGAGCACCTCGTCCTTCCCGCGCCGCTTGGCGAGGTCGGTGAGCGAGCGGGCCAGCACCCGGACCACCACCACGCAGATCTCCAGGGTGTCCAGGCCGGTCCGCAGCACCAGCCGGGAGAGCAGCCCCTCGGTGATCCGCGGGTTCAGCCGCAGGCTGTCCTCCGCCTGGCGCAGCGCGGCGTCGACGTCGGCGATCGCCTGGTCGAGGCGGCGGGCCTCGTGCAGCCGGGCCGCCGCGCGTTCGACCGGCGTGGGATCGCCCAGCTCCTCGCCGATGCTCAGCAGCAGGTGGCGGGCCCGGCGGGCCAGCCCCTCCAACGACTCGCCGGCGGTGTCCACCCAGACCGGTGGCGCGAAGAGGAGGTTGAAGAGCAGGCCCACCCCGGCCCCGATCAGCGTCTCCAGCACCCGGTCCCACGCCTGCGAGGCGAGCCGGGTGACGCCGAGCACCAGCATGGCGCTGATCGCGACCTCGTTGACGAACTCGTCGACCCGCACGAACCGCCCGATCACCAGCGAGGCGAGGATGATCAGCCCCAGGCTCCACCAGGAGAGCCCCATCACCGAGCTGAAGCCGATCGCGATCAGCACGCCGACCACGACGGAGTTCACCCGGCGGATGCTGGTGGTGAGCGTCGAGTAGACGGTCACCTGCACGACCAGCAGCGCCGTCAGCGGTGCGGTCAGCGGCGCCGGCTCGCTGCTCAGGCGCACGGCCACCGCGTAGGCCAGGGTGGCGGCCGCGGTCGCGCGCACGGTCTGCGAGACGGCGGGGTCCTTGCGCGCGCGGCGCACGGCGTCGGCCACCGCGGCGCGTACGGCGGGCATCCGGTGCCCCTTCCCGTCGGGATCGAAGTCTCCCTCGTACCCCGGTGGCCCGCCGGGTATCCCGCCGCGCGCCCGGTCGCGGGCGGTGGCGCGACCGGGTTCACCCGTGCGGCGGGGCGGGGCGGGGCGGGGACGGGGACGGGGGCGCCCGCCGCGCCGGCCGGCTACCGACCCACCGGCGGCATCGCGAGCGGGTTGATCGGCATCTGCTCGCGACAGAGCGCGGCGATCGGCTCCAGAGCGGCCGTCAGGCGTTCGAGTCCGTCCTGCGACAGGCCCTCCCACACGCGGCCGGCGGCCTGGTCGGTGGCGGCCTCGACGGACCGGTGCCGGCTCCGGCCGAGCTCGGTGACCGCCCCCTGCGAGGTCAGCCAGCCCCGCTCGACCAGTCGCGCCGCGGCGTCCTGCCACTCCTGGTCCGTCCATCCGCGCAGCGGCTGGAGCACCTCGCGGCTGGCGTTCAGGGCGCAGTGGAGCACCGGCGCCTCGCAGCCGTCGAGCCCGGCCGCGACCAGCGCGGCCACGTGCCCGTCCCCGCGGTGCTCGCGCAGCGTGGACGCGGCCTGCCACAGCCGCCCGTGCACGGTGGCGGGCCCGGGGAGCGCGGCGTTGGCGGCGGCCAACACCCGGCCGGCGCAGTCCAACCGGGCCACCGCCTCCTCCAGCGCGGTCGCCGCCGACTCGATCCGCTCGGGCTCCACCGGCTCCAGCAGTCGGGCCAGCGCCGCCGCCGAGCCGTCCATCCGGGCGGCCAGCGCCTGCCCGGGGCTCGCGAGCGTCCACACCTCCGGCAGGGCGCGCCGGACCATGGCCGGGGAGAAGCTGAAGAACGCGGCGATCACCGGCGGCGCGTCCACCGCGCCCAGCGGCGCCGAGCGGCCGGCGAAGTAGCCGCGCCAGCCGCCGTCCAGCCCGGCCGCCTCGAAGGCCGTCCGGCTCTCGGGCTGCAGGAAGGTCACGGCGTACACCGGCTCGAAGAGCCGCCACAGCGCGCGAGCGACGTGGACGGAATCGGACATCGGGAGACCTTCCTCGGAGGGGATCGCGGGCTCGGCGGGTGGCTCGGCCCGGCAGGACGGGGACGGCCCGGTGACACCGCGGCCGCCCACCACCTGATGGCCACGGCGGTGGCCCCGGTAACCCCGACCGGGGTGTGACGGCCGTCACCCGGGGGTCGGGGTGGGCGGTTGTCGGTGGCGCGGCGCGGCGCGGGATGATGGGACGAGGTGCCCTTTCCCGCGGCACCCCAGCCCCTCGCACGAAGGTAGTCGGTCATGGCCCAGATCAGCCCGTCGGATCTCAGTGACTCCGAACTGAACCGGCGTTGCCAGATCAACCCCAGCATCCTCTCGGCCGACTTCGCCCGGCTCGCCCAGGAGGCGGAGGCGGTGCGCGGGGCCGACTGGCTGCACGTCGACGTGATGGACAACCACTTCGTGCCGAACCTGACCCTCGGCGTCCCGATCGTGGAGTCGCTGGCCCGCGCCACCGACACGCCGCTCGACTGCCACCTGATGATCGAGCAGCCCGACCGCTGGGCGCCGCAGTACGTGGAGGCCGGCGCCGGTTCGGTGACCTTCCACGTGGAGGCCGCGGCCGCGCCGGTCCGGCTGGCCCGCGAGATCCGGGCCAAGGGCGCCCGCGCCTCCATGGCACTTCGTCCCGCCACGCCGATCGAGCCGTACGAGGACCTGCTGCCCGAGCTGGACATGCTGCTGATCATGACCGTGGAGCCCGGATTCGGGGGCCAGGCCTTCCTCGACATCATGCTGCCCAAGATCCGGCGCACCCGGGAGCTGATCAACAAGCACGGCCTGGAGCTGTGGCTGCAGGTGGACGGTGGCGTCTCGGCGAGCACCATCGAGCGCTGCGCCGAGGCGGGCGCCGACGTCTTCGTCGCCGGCTCGGCGGTCTACGGCGCGGCCGACCCGGCCGAGGCGGTCCGCTCGCTGCGCGCGCAGGCCGAGGCCACCACCGCCCGCGCACCCTGGGCCTGCGCGCACTGACCCCACGTCAGCACGCCTGCCGGCGGGCCCCCCCCCCCCCCCCCGGCCCCCCCCCGCCCGGGCCCTGCTGCTGGCCGCC
>NZ_BAAALF010000042.1:25021-51902 GCF_039528135.1 Kitasatospora nipponensis
GCCCCGACGCCCGCCCCCCCGGCGGGTGCGCCCCCTGCCCCCCCGCCACCACGCCGGCCGGCCCCCCCCCCCCCCCCCGCCTCCCGGCCGCCGGCTCCCGCATTCGACCGGCGGTCGCTGCGGGTACGGTGGGCCGGTGAGCAACCTTGATCCCAAGCCCGTCGCGACCCTGTGCGGCGGCGATGCGAGTGCCGGTCCGGTCCGCGAACTGATGGCGGGTCGGACCGTGCAGCTCGGCGAGAGCACCCAGGTCCGGCGCCTGCTGCCCAGCCTGGGGCGGCGGATGGTCGGCGCCTGGTGCTTCGTCGACCACTACGGCCCCGACGACATCGCCGACGAGCCCGGCATGCAGGTCCCGCCGCACCCGCACATGGGCCTGCAGACCGTCAGCTGGCTCCACGACGGCGAGGTCCTGCACCGCGACAGCCTCGGCAGCCTGCAGACCGTCCGCCCGCGCGAGCTGGGCCTGATGACCTCCGGCCGGGCCATCTCGCACTCGGAGGAGTCCCCCCGCTCACACGCGCGCCTCCTGCACGGCGCCCAACTCTGGGTCGCCCTGCCCGACGCCCACCGCCACACCGCCCCCACCTTCGAACACCACGCCCGGCTGCCCGAGATCACCGCCGCCGGCCTGCACGGCACCGTCATCCTCGGCGACGTGGACGGCGCGACCTCACCCGGCACCGTCCACACCCCCCTGGTCGGCGTCGACCTCACCCTCACCGAAGGCAGCTCCACCCGCCTCCCCCTGGAGCCCGACTTCGAGTACGCCGCCCTGTCGATGACCGGCAGCGTGGACGTCGACGGCGTCCGGGTCGAGCCCGGCTCACTCCTCTACCTCGGCTGCGGCCGCCACGAACTCCCCCTGCGGGCCCACACCGACGCCTCCCTGCTGCTGCTCGGCGGCGAGCCGTTCGAGGAGCGGATCGTGATGTGGTGGAACTTCATCGCCCGGACTGATGAGGATATCAGGCAGGCGCGTGAGGACTGGATGAGCGGCACCCGCTTCGGCGAGGTGCACGGCTACGACGGTGCCCGGCTGGCTGCTCCGGAGGTACCCCAACTGCCCCTGAAGCCACGGGGACGCGTGCGCTGAGCTGGGGCGATGAGCGGCTGACGTGTGGGTGCGGGCCGCGGTGGCCCGCACCCACGGGGGTGAGTGGTCGGCCCCGACCGGAAGCTCTGGAGAGCCGGTTGGGACGCCCAGCTCGGCTGGCTTCGATTCCCGTCTGTGGTCATCTTCAGCAGGGTTTAGTCAGACCAATGCTGACTCAATGCTGACTTCGCTGACGGTACGTCAGGTGAGGTCTGGCGCGCTGAGCGCGAGGATCGGTCGAGGTGGGGCGGCCCCGAGCCTCGTCCCGCTGCGCCAGTTGTCG
The DNA here is from genome assembly GCF_039528135.1 of Kitasatospora nipponensis. Taxonomy (NCBI): domain Bacteria; kingdom Bacillati; phylum Actinomycetota; class Actinomycetes; order Kitasatosporales; family Streptomycetaceae; genus Kitasatospora; species Kitasatospora nipponensis. Next base: position 26,401 of record NZ_BAAALF010000042.1, read on the forward strand.
GCAGGCGGGTTGCTCGTGCGGCCGGATGGTGCTGGCGGGCCGGCGGGGATCTGTTCCTCGGACGCCGTTCCTGGTGAGTTGTTGAGTCCCGACAAGGACTCTCGGCACCGGTGGGTGGCCGGGTGATGCGGGGCCGCGTGGCTCAGCGCCAGCTGCAGCATGCCGGTGACCAGCGGCGTGCCGTAGAACGATCCGTCGGCGGACTGGACCCGCTCCGGAGCCACCACGGCCAGGATTGCCCCTTGCATCGCCCCGCTCCTGCCGGTTGCGTCGAAGCTCTGCTGCAGCGTGTCCCGTCCTGGTCCACCGGTCGCCGGCTACCGCGCCGTCCTCGTGTCACCAACAGCGGTCGCCACGGAGCCGTTCGGTGGAAACCCGAGGTGGTTCGGCGGCGAACCTGCGATTCACACACCCAAGAGAGGCCCGTCGTCCCGCATCCTCGGAGTACCCCGATACCCGCACGCGTCCCGGAGCCGCCATGCCCCCGCCTGCTGACCTGCCCCAGTCCCACCGCCGGTGGAGCGGCCTGCAGATCGCCCTCGCGGTCGCGGCTGCGGCGTTGTTCATGGTGGCCGGAGTCGCTGCCGCGGGGATCGACGGGCCAGCGCACGAGGTGCTCCAGCACGGTGGGCAGCTCGCGGTCGTGCTGGGTTGCTCGGTGGTCGGCCTGTCCCTGGTGGCGTGGCTGCTGCTGTGGCCCAGGGCAGCCAAACCGTCCTCGCTGGGCTGGTTCAGCGCGACTGTGAGCACGCTGTGCCTGCTCGCCACCGTCTTTGTCTGGGTATCGGTCGCCGCCGACGACACCGTCGCCGGCGCGCCCGGCACCGTGGTCACCTCCCAGGACCAGAGCACCGACTACCTGCGGTCCGAGCAGCGCGACGGCATGCAGCAGATCCCCACCGGTGTGATGATCCAGACCGCCCAGTTCACCGACGCCAACAACGTCCGCCTCACCGGCTACCTCTGGCAGCGCCTGCCCGCCTCCACCGACACCAAGACCGCCGCCGTCGAGCTGCCGGCCGCCGTCGACGGCAGTGGCATCGGCGAACAGGTCTACCTCCACCCCAACAACGACGGCACCCAGACGGTCGGCTGGAAGCTGCGCACCACCCTGCGCGAGACGTTCGACTACAGCCACTACCCACTCGACAGCCAGGTCATCTGGGCGACCATGTGGGCCAAGACCCCCGGCACCGTCCTGGTCCCGGACTTCGCCGCCTACCCGCCCTGGGAGCCCGAGCAGAACCTCGGCCTCTACACCGGCATGGTCACCGGCGAGTGGCGCACCCACTTCACCACCTTCTCCATGGGCGAGGCCACCACCCGCACCACCATGGGCAACCCCAGTGCCACGCCGGAATCGACCATCGCCGCCCTGCACTTCTCCACCGGCATCACCCGCGAGTTCCTCAGCCCGCTGCTCGACCGCCTCATCCCGCTCATCGTCATCACCCTGCTGGTCTTCGCCTCCCTCTTCGTCGTCACCACTGATTCCGACCGTCGCTCCCTGGCCGGCTTCTCCACCTGGACCGTCATCGGATTCTGCGGCGCCATGATGCTCGTCGTCGCCGTCCAGCACAGCTCCCTGCGCTCCAGCACCGGCTCCACCGGCGTGGTCTACGCCGAGTACTTCTACTTCATCCTCTACCTGGTCATCGCCCTGGTCGCCTTCAACGTCGTCGAATACACCTCCACCCGCCGCTTCGCCTTCCTCGACTGGAACGGCAACATGGCCGCCCGCCTGCTCTACTGGCCCATCGTCACCGCGCTGCTCCTCGGCACCACCGCTGCTGTCTTCCTGCTCTGACTCCCAATCAAGCTACGAGGTCGCGGCTTCGGGCGGGGATTCTGTGCTGTTGCTGCTGCGAAGCGGCCCATCATTCGGACGAGTGGCGCGAGTTCTGGGCTTTCTTGCGTCTGATCCGCCCGAGGAGTTGGGACAGTGGGCGTGTCAGTCGACAAAGGCACGCCCCCAGGGGCGACCGCAGATCCGGCTGGCGACGAAACACATGCAGCCGTCGTTGCGGACGGCGTGCCCACCACATCGAGGAGTTGTCTGTGGAGGTCCAAAGTCACGACGTCGGGAACCCGGACTGCCGTGACCCCGGCCCCCCTCAACGTCTCGGGCCTCAATGCGGGCCACATCACCTGGGGTGTCCCCGTCGCGGGCGGAAAGAGCGGCTACTCGTTCTCCGGCGGCAAGATCGACGCGGAGACCGACGGTTCAGAGATGACACTGGGCACCTTCACCCACCAGAACTTCCCCATCATGGCGGCGGCATCAACCAGTTCGATGTCGATCTCGTGGTCCGCATCCGGTTCGAAGAGGACGACAAGGACCGCGACTTCAGCTTCAGGTTCCACCACTTCGAGACGCCCAACGACGGCCCCACGCCCGATGACGAGGTCGATCTGCCCACGCGGGTGTCCCCGGAGAGCGTGACCATCGACGGCGAGAAGTACGCTGCCGTGATCACCGGCTTCGCGGAGCGGTGCAGGAGATCGGCGCGCTGGTGGGCTGACGCTTGGCGTCACTGCTACTCCCGAGGGTGCTCCGGCAGGGCGGCCTCGATGATGGCTGTGGAGATTGACTCCCCAAATCGCTGTCGGCCGGTCAGCTGCTTCCAGAGCGCTGCTCGTACGCGGCCCCGGAAGCCGTGCCCGTCGGGGAGCCACTCAGTCTCAGCTTCGTCGGACTCTGCTATGTGGTGGCGCCGAGCAGCAGATTGGACACAGACGTCCAGCGATTGCAGGACAGTCGGCCAGATGGCCTCCACGGGTTCGGGGCCGACCCCGACCGTCAACAGGGTGAAGGCCGTGAGAGCGGCCAGGACATCGGCGACCTGTCCTGGCAGGACGAGTGCGCAGCATCCGTGTGCTGCTACCGCGTACCAACTACCTAGTTGGTCAGGCGCGGCGTTCCAGACTTCGGCGGCGAGCGCGGCCCACAATGGCTCGCCGTCGGTTGAGGCCCAGATGCCGGGGCGAGCGAAGAGTACGGCCGCGCAACCGGCCTTCCAGTCGTCATCGCGAGCCGCCCCGATGAGGTCGTCTGCTTGGACGGGCAGGTCGACGACGTAGGACTTCATCAGAGTGAGGATGTCGTCGTGGCAGCGCTCGGAGGTGAAGTCCGGATGTGCGGGATTCTCGGTGAGAACGTGCAAGAGAGCGACGGTTCCGAAGGTGGGGACTCCTGCACGGATGAGGAACTGGCGCAGGGCCGCGTCGTCGCACCAGAGCGCTGTTCCTGTGTCGAGCGCGTGTTGGGCGGCTGCCAGCCAGGCATCCTCGACGCGGGCTTGGTTGACGGGGAGGCCCACTATGGCCCGCACTGCATCGATGTTGGGAACGTCGACCGTGTCGAGGGAGGAGGCAAGTCGACTGAGGCCGGCAGCACGTTGTGCGAGTTCGTGCTTGCTCTGGTCGGAGGGATCAGTGACCCGCAGATGTCCACCGCGCACGCCCAGATGTCCTGACGAGCGGAGGATGCTGTCGATGGAGTAGCAGGTGTTGACGATGTCGTCGTAGGCCGCCGTTGAGGTGGGGGCGGTCGCGAACACGGCACGCAGCTGCTCGAACCGGCCAGGGATGAGGGTGGCAGTCGCGATGGCACTGATGTCGAGGGTGACGGTGGCATTCAGGGCAGCGCGGGCGGCTTCGACCTCTGCGGCTACATGCACCGGGTCAGCGCTGGCGGCCGGAATCAGACCGGGGAGGACTTGGACGAATGCCAAGGCCACAGGCTGCGATGCGAATCGTGCGGCCATCCCCATAGGCGCGACACCGATGCGGACTGCATCGACTACCGCATCCATGACGTCCTGCTGAGGCCCGAACGTTTGCTCTGCAAGACGCGTGAGTGCTTCGACTGTCGCGGGCACAACCTTCAGCGCGGTCCCGTCGGGCGGGATCTGCGACAGTAGCTCCTGCAGCCTCTCGCCCAGAGCTTGAGGAAGGACAAGTGGCTGCACGGCGAGCTGTCCGGTGGCGCTGTCGATCTGTGATCCAGTGTCCGGTGAGGGACCACCGGTGGCATACAGAACCCGGCCGAGAATGGTTCCGGACACCTCAGGGTCGCCGCTGAAACGCTCGGCGAGATCCAGGGCAAGCATTGCCTCCGGGACGGACCAGCCCTTCCAGTCCACCGCGGTGAGCCAGAGCCCGACGTCGGTGGTGCTGCGCACAGGCGGGGAAAATCGTGCGTAGGTCCGCCAGAGCGCGTCCAAACGGCGGGCGCCGATCTGGGCGCGCATCGCTGCCCAGACGAAAGCGACAGCCATACTGGGGAGCTCTGGGGGCTCGGTCGTCCCGCTGAAAGCGCCGTAGCGAGTCGGAAGGTTCTCAGCGAGACCCGCCAAGGCATGGTCTTCCATGTCGATCCAGTCCTGCCGCGCAAATGCCCATTCGACGACGCGTTGACGCAGCTCCAGACGTGAGTCACGGGGAAGGTCGGGACGTGAAAGGAGAGTGACGGCGCGCAGACGAGCCTCCTGCGGCTGCCCTGCCAGACTCCACAGGTGAACAGCGAACTGTCGCAGTGTCAGGTCGCCGAACCGGCTTCCGGCTCGGTCCGCTGCGTGCGCTGCGGCCTGAAGGTCTCCCGTTTGCTGGTAGAGCTTGATGAGTTCGACTGCAGCAACGACGTTGGCGGCTTCACACCCACGCAGGCGTCGGATTGCAGCCGCCGTGTCGCCTTGAGCCGCTTCAGCACTCGCGTGCCGGGCTTCGTAGACGGCAGCAGCGATCGCTCCTTGGTCACGCAGTTCATCAAGGGCGGGGACGGGCCAGATGCCGAGCATCGTCAGCGCTATCGTCGCGTTGAAGCGTTGATCATCGTCAGTGGCCGTATCCAGTGCGTGCTGCCAGGCTGTCACCCGGGTCGCTACCGGTACGTCCGAGCTCCCGGACAAGGCGACAGCGGCCAGTTGGGCCTGAGCGCCGGGGTCGGTGAGAGCGGCGGAGAGCAGGCCGGCTTCTTCGTCCAGGCCCGTATGGATAGCGATTCGGGCGCCTTCGAGCAGGAGCGGCTGGAAGGACGTCTCCGGTCCCTCGGCTTCCCCCTTGGGCGCTGGAAGAGCGGTCCGGAGTGCGGAGGCAGCGTCATCGACCAGCACGCGTGCACGTAGAAGACTCTGTGCTGCCTGTGCGCTGGGTCCGTGCCAGCGGCGGAAGTCCGCTCGGGCGGCGGTCGCCAGGCGCAGGGCGCGCTGGGCGTCCAGGAGCGAGAGTGCCGGGGAGCCCGATGCGCTGTGGCGCAGTAGGACTTCGGCGAGGACGTTCTGCAGGGCCGGATCGCCGGGGGCCAGGCGGAGCGCGTGCTCAAGTGCTTCGACTCCCGCATCCTGGCGCTGGGCTGTCAGGTAGCTGTCCGCGATGAAACGCCACACATTGGAGTCCTCGACGGCAGGGTCGGCATTCCGCAGTGCCTGGCTGATCTGCTCGGGCAGGTCAGCGGGAGGCTGACCGTTGGAGTTGAGGACCGTCTTTGCGATGCATGTGAGAAGGGGGTAATCGGACGCAGAGGCGATGAGACTCGGGGCGCGGTCGGGAGCATGGACAGAGGCGGCGATCGCAGCGAGTGCCCAGAGGCGGCCGGCGTCACCGATGTGTGCGCGGGCCGCCTGCTCAAGTGCCGTGACCGACAATGCGCCCAGCTGATGGGCACAGGCGTAGGCGGCCACGCTGTGCCAGGCCCAAGAGGCGTGGGCCTCGGGGAGCTGCTTCATCCAGCGCGGTGGCTTGCTCAGCAACGTCGTCACAGTGACCACAGGGTCGGCAGCGCCGGAGAGCAACTGGGCCAGGCGCAGCGATGCCGGCTCGGCGCTCTCGTCTGTCGCACGCGCGCGTTGCAGAACGTCACCGGCGTCCCCCGGGAGGCGGTCGACCGCCTGACGGAAAGGGTCTGTAGCAGGGGTGGGGCGGGCCGGCGCTGCGAGCGATTCCTCAGCCTCGCTGTTCAGTTGCTGCCTGGCGGGCACCAGGATCTTCCAGTTCTTGCCGGTGTGGACCAGCAAGTCTCTGGTGATGTGCTGCCAGTACACGGTGCACGTGTCCGGGTCGAAGAGCATGACCGCCACCGGGAGGGAGTGGTTCAGCCAGTAGGTGGCGTGCCTGTCGTCGACAGGGAACCACCAGCCGCCGTCGGTGGGCTTGTTGAAGAAGCTGCGGCCTGACTTGATCTGCACTGCCAGGAGCCGGCCGGTTGCCTTCCCGGCCACGACTACTTCGAGGTGGGCGTCGATCCCCATGTCACTCTGTGCCTGCTCCCGGCACAGCCAGCTCAGCTTGGCTGCTGCCAGATAATTGATCATGCCCACGCCGGCTTGGTCGACGTTGTGGGTATCGCGTACCTTCATCGTTCGAGCCTCCGCTGTCTACCGTCGCTGACACACGTGGGCTCTCCCAGCGCCATGTGGCCATCCTAGGAGCCGGGTACGACAGACAGGTCCTGCTGGAAGCTCAGAAGTTGCCCTTGGGCAGGCCCGCCATTGTGGCCAGGGCCTGCGGCGCGGCGCTGTAGTCACCCAGGTCCCCCGCCGTTGCGCGGTCAGGACTCCCGCTTCGCGCAGCTTGCGTAGATGGTGGCTGACGGTTGGCTGGGAGGCTCCGACGTCCTGGATATCGCAGACTCACGCCTCGCCGTCCGGATGCGCGGCGATGCGAGAGAACAGCCTCAGTCGGCACCCAACCCGACACGCTCGCGCTCCTGGAGGCAGCGAGACAGTCTCGGCGACGGGTGAAAACTGACCGCTGAACGGCGCGGATCAACGGTGACCCACCTCGCGATCGTCTGATCATCCTGATCTTCATTGAGGGTCAGGAGGAGAGGGTGCTTTCCGTGGAGGACTGGGCTGAGATCCGTCGGCTGCACCGGGCCGAGCACCTGCCGATCCGGGCGATCGCCCGGCATCTGGGCATCTCGAAGAACACGGTGAAGCGGGCCCTGGCCACCGATCGGCCGCTGGTCTACCAGCGCCCGCTGAAGGGCTCGGCGGTGGACGCGGTCGAGCCGGCCATCCGTGAGCTGCTGAAGCAGACCCCCACGAAACGTCCCGGACATCCGCGATGCATTGCCCCATCTCAGGGTCGATCCGGGTACTCGACGCCCCCTTGCGTCGCAGACGTTGGTGTCCACGACAGCCTCGCGCATCAGGACGGACTGCTGGGGTATGCGCCGCGCCCTGACGTCGTTCGCTGGCCGGGCTGGCGTGTCGCTCGAGGGGCGCGGCAGGATCGGTGGCATGAAGCTTCTGGTGTTGGGTGGGACGTGGTTTCTGGGGCGGGCGGTTGTCGCCGGGGCACTCGCGCGGGGGTGGGAGGTCACCACGTTCACCCGCGGGTGGTCGGGGGCGCCGGTGCCCGGTGCCGCCGTGGTGCACGGGGACCGGACCGATGGGGCGGACGTTGCCCGGCTGGCGGGGTTGGGGCCATGGGATGCCGTGATCGATACGTCGGCTTCGGAGTTGGCGCCGCGGACCGTGTTGATGGGTGCGACCGCGTTGGCGCCGGTGGCCGGCCGCTATGTGTTCGTCTCGACGGTCAACGTCTATCGGGGTTGGCCGGACGAGGCGTTGTCGTTGGAGTCGGAGGTGCTGGACGGGCCGCCCGAGGCCGATGAGGAGTACGGCCGGCTTCCGGCGGACTGGACCGGGCCGGATTGGTACTACGGTCGGCAGAAGGCCGGCGCCGAGCGGGCCGCGGTGGCCGCTTTCGGCGCGGGGAGGGTGTCGCTGCTGCGGCCCGGGGTGATCTTGGGTCGGGGTGAGTACGTGGGGCGCCTGCCGTGGTGGCTCCGGCGGGCGGAGCGGGGTGGTGAGATCCTCGCGCCAGGTGATCCGGCGAAGTCGATCCAGCCGGTTGACGTCCGGGATGTGGCCGCGTTCGCGCTCGACCAGTCGGTGGTGTCCGGGGGCCAGGTGCACAACCTGGCGGCTCCGATCGGGCGCGAGACGATGGGCGGGTTCCTGACGGCCTGTCTGGAGGCCACGGCGAGCACAGGTCGGTTGACGTGGGTGCCGGACGAGGTGTTGGTGCGCAGTGGTCTCAGGCAGTGGAGCGAGATCCCGCTCTGGCGTACCCACGCCGGGGTCTGGAACATCGACTCCACGTCGGCGTTCGACGCCGGCTTCCGGAGCCGTCCGCTGCGCGAGACCGTTGCCGACACCTGGGCGTGGCTGTCCGAGGGCAACTCGCCCGTGCCGCACCCGCGGTGGGCCGAGCACGGGATCGCCGCCGAGAAGGAGCGCAGCATTCTGGCCGGGATCAGCTAGCCCGGTCGATGGCCGGCCGGATGGTGGCGGGGCCGAGAACGCGGGGTGCCGCCACGGCGGTGTAGTCCTCGATCTCCTCGGCCAGGGCGCTCGCCATCGGGGTGCCCTGGAAGGCCGGTCCGACGAGCTCGCGCCGGACGGCGGTGATCCGATCGACCAGGGCGGCGCCGCGCCACTCGCGGGGGAGTCGGAGCACGGGCTGCAGGGTCTCGGCGGCGGCGTCGAGTTCCTCGCGGAGCAGCAGTGCCATCGCCAGGTCGGTGGACGCCTGTGGGGCGACCACGATCGGCGTCGTGCTGTCCTGGTTCCGGGCGATCAGTTCCAGCGACCGCCGGGCGGAGGCTCCCGCGCCGGCGCCGTCGCGGATGAGCAGGTAGGTCGCGCTGTTGGACATGGCGACGCGCTCGGGACTGAAGGCGAACTCGCCGGCGATCTCGTCGTGGAGTTGGTCGCGGGCCGTTCCGCGGTCCAGCAGGCTGAGCTGGATGGCCTGTTGGGCGTCCGGGACGCGGCCGAGGTGGGCGTAGGCACGGGCGGCGATGGCCGCGAGTCGGGCCTGGCCGGTCGCGCCGACGCCCTCGAACTGCTGGGCGCGCTGGACCTGGCGGACAGCCTGCGTCGGGTTGCCGCTCCAGTACGACAGGATCGCCAGGTACCCGTACGCGTAGGCCTGCAGCGGGCCGTGCTCGGCGACCTGCCCGTAGAGGGCGGCGGCCCGGAGCAGTTCCACGGCGTTGGGGAACGAGCCGAGGTCGAAGGCGCAGGCCCCGAGCAGGGCGGATGCCTGGCCGGCCACCAGGAGCAGCCGGCCGCGCTGCGAGAGGATCTGCGTCCTGTCGAGCATCGTCGTCGCGAGCCCGAGCAGTTCCTTGGCCTGAACGTAGACCAGGTGCGGGGGAGTGTTGGTGTGTGCTCGCACCAGCCGGACCAGGTCGTCCTCGAGCTGGTCGAGGCTGAGATCGGGAAGCACGTGCGCGGCTGCGTCGCTCGCGTGCGCGTGGGCGTCTCGTGCGGTCATTCGTAGGTCACTTTCATCGAACGCGGGTGCTGGTGCGATCACCGCCATCTGATCGCCGGAGAGCGGTGCGAAGAGTTGCGGCAGCGGGAAGTTGAACATCCGTTCCAGGATCTGCGGCGCGGGATCCCGAGGCCGGCCGGAGTCCCCGCGCTTCCAGCGCAGGAACGTCGCCTCGGTGATCGACGCTCCCCGGACCGTGGAGTCGCCCGTCTCCTCGAACAGGAGCTGCCCGGTGCGGCCGTACTCCTTGACGAAGGACCGGTAGGACATGCCGCGCTGGCTGACTAATGCTCCGAACAACGTCGTCATCGGCCCGGTCCTTCTGCAGGCTGCGAAATGCTGTCCCCCTCTGCCTACCAGCTGGCTCGCGGATCGCACAGTCCCGCCCGCGAAGTGACGGCCGAGTGACGCCTCTGTGCCGCGCGTGTCACCTGATGGTGGATCAAATGACGGTACGGGTGATGTGGTTCTGTCGCGGCGCCGGCGGCACGCTGTGATCTCCGCAAGTCCCACCAGTAGCTCCGGGTGCGTCCAGCCATCGCGTCATGAGATGGCCGGCCACTCCGTCTGCCGGGAGAAGGGGAGCATCGTGATCGCTGTTGACCAGGTCGGACGAGTACGGACCCTGGTGCGCCTGGCGCTGGGGGTGGGGATGGGCCGAAGCAGGTGCCGCACGTTACGTCCGCCCGGCCGGCCGAAACCGCAGGCAGCGGGGAGCGGCCGACCATCGCCGATCGGGAGGCTGCGGTGAACCAGCCGGGAGCACGGCCCCGTGATGGGAGCGAGGGGTACCTGAGTGCGGGTCGTTCGCTCCTTCGGGCCCACCGGCCGGCCGACAGCGCGATGGCGCCGCACGGCGGGCGCGGGGACACGGCGTGGGGAGGGCCGGGCCCGCGTGAGCGGCTCTACGATGCGTCGGCCGACGAGCTCGAGGTCCGCCGTATCCGCCACTGGCTGGTCGACCTGGCCGGTCGCTGGTGGCCTGGGGCCACCACCGGCGAGCGGGATGCGTTCGCCATCGTCGCCGCCGAGCTTCTCGCGAACGTCGTGCGGCACGCACCGGGGCGGGTGCGGGCGGCGCTGCTCGACGCGGGAAACGGCACCTGTGTGGTGGCTGTCGCCGACCAGAATCCGGTCGGTCCAGCCCAGCGGAGTGCGGAGCCGGGCGAGGCCGAGTCCGGCCTGGGACTGCTGCTCGTCCAGGAGCTCAGCACGGCCTGGGGCTGGCACCCGGTCATCGGCGGCAAGGTGGTGTGGGCCCACCTGTCGATGAGCGGCGGCGAGCAGATGCCGGCCTGAGCGGGATGCGGTGGCGTCCGATGGAGTCTGCCGGCGTTGGGAGTCGAGGGCTGCCTCGTTGTCCCGGTGAGCAGCGGGCGTTCCCAGCCGATCCCCAGCTCACCCGTATCATGCGGTACTTGATCAAGATGTATCCAACTTGCCTTATTCATTTGGCAGTTGATGAGATGATCCAAGGAAGAGAGCTTCATGTCGCAGATGGACTCCAGCACCGTCGCCGGCTCCCCGGAGCAGCTTCGGGAGGCGATGGTCGGAAAGCTGCTGAATGAGAAGGCCGTGCGCAGCGCCGCGGTCGAGGGCGCGTTCCGCGCAGTCCCTCGGGACCGGTTCGCCCCTGAAGCGACGTTGGAGGCGGCCTACGCCATCGACGTCGTGATCACCAAGCGCGACGAACGCGGCCTCGCGGTCAGCTCGGTGAGCGCCCCGAACATCCAGGCGCTCATGCTGGAGCAAGCCGACCTGAAGCCCGGCATGCGGGTGTTGGAGATCGGCAGCGGCGGCTACAACGCGGCGCTGATCGCCGAGATCGTGGGCCCCGAGGGCACGGTCACCACGCTCGACATCGACCCGTTCGTGACCGAGCGGGCGAAGAGCTGCCTGCTCGACGCCGGGTACGAGCAGGTCCACGTGGTCCTGGGCGACGGCAGCGCCGGCTGTCCTGGCTTCGCCCCGTTCGACCGGATCATTGTGACGGTGGGCGCGTGGGACATCCCGCCGGCCTGGGTGGACCAGCTGTCCGAGGACGGCCTGCTCGTGGTCCCGCTGCGCATGCGCGGCCTGACCCGCTCGTTGGCCCTGCGCCGCACCGGCCTTGTGCTGGTCAGCGAGTCCGCCGAGGTGTGCGGATTCGTGCGGATGCAGGGGAGTGACGCCCACGAGGAGCGGCTGGTCCAGCTGGCACCCGGGGAGGTCGGACTGCGCATCGACGAGATGCAGCCGGTCGACGCTGATCTGCTGGACGGTGTGCTGGACACGCCTCGCGTCTCGCTCTGGACCGGGGTGACCGTGGGGCGTGGCGAGCCGTTCGACTCGCTCTACCTGTGGACGGCGAGCGTCCTGGCCGGTCACTGCTTCATGTCGGTGGATCCGAGTACCGACACCGGCCGGACGATCCCGGCGAACAAGCTGGCCTGCCCGGCGGTCGTCGACGGGGCGTCCTTCGCCTACCTGGGGCTGCGCAGGATCAGTGAGGACGGCGAGCCGCCGACCTTCGAGTTCGGTGCGCACGGCCACGGCCCCGACGCGGGCCGGCTCGTCGAGGCGCTCACCGCGCAGGTACAGGTCTGGAACCTGGAACACCGCCACGGCCCCGACCCCGTATTCACCGTTCAGCCCGTCGAGGCCCCCGCCGAACTGCTCCCGAGCGGATCCGCCGTCATCACCAAGCGCCACCGGCGCATCACGATCTCCTGGCAGTGACCTGCTGCCGGGTACCGCACACCATCACGTTGAGGAGGGAACGATCATGAGCGTGATCACCGAAGGGCCCATCGCCGGCTCGGAGTTCGACCTGGACCCGACGATCGTCGAGAGCGGCGACCCGGTCGCCAACCTGCTGCGCAGCACCGACGACAACTGCGGTAGCACCTGCTCGGGCAGCGCCTGCGCCAGCGGCGGCGCGAACATCTGAAGCCGCCGTCCCTGAAGGCCCGGTGGGCGCCTGTCGTACAGCCGCCCACCGGGCCTTCCCATCTCTGGATCCCTTGGGGGAGTGATCGTGTACCGCTGCGTTGACGCGGGATTGGTGCGGGCAACAGCCCTGGTGGCGACACCGTCCGGCTGGCCGGATCTGACCGGCGACACCCGGCACCAGCAGGAGCAACGCCGTTGCTGGCTCGAACTGGTGTGGTCCGATGCCCGGTTCGCCGATGCCGTCGAGCTGGCGAGCCCGCAGCTGGCCCGCCACGTCAGCCTGGTGATCACTGGGCAGGAGACCACCGTCCGCCGGGCCCGGCGGACCGTGCTCTCCGTCGTCAGGTACGTCCTGCGGGCGCAGGGGCGGGCCACCCCGTTCGGCCTGTTCGCCGGAGTCGCGCCGGTGCGCCTCGGTGCCGCATTCAGCGTCCGGAAGCGGGAGGAGCGGGTCCGCGTACGGCCGGACGCTCGCTGGCTCGGTGACGTGGTGCAACGCCTGGAGGCCCTGCCCGAACTGGCTGCACGGATCCCGGTGATGGCGAACGCCCAGTGCCGGGCGGAGGCCGGCCGGGTCACGGTGCCCTGGCGTCAGAACCCCGACGGCGGCGAGCCGGTCCTGGGGACGGTCCGGCACACCACCGCGGTGGACGTTGCGATGCGGGCGGCGAGGTCGCCGATCGTGCTCGGCGACCTGGCGCGCCGGGTGGTTGAGGCGTTCCCCGGGGCGGCTGCGGGGGCGGTCCATTCGATGCTGACCGGGCTGCTCTGGCAACGGATCCTGCTCAGCGCCCTGCACCCGCCGATGACCGCCACCGACCCGCTCGGCCACATTCTCGCCATCCTCGACCAAGCCGACGTCGCAGGCGTTGAGGAAGCCGGAGTGCTGCTGCGGGAGTTACGCGAGATTCACGGTGACCTGTCCCGGCACAGCCGGGCTCCCGAGCTCGAGCAACGGACCGCCCGGCAGCGGGCGGCGGCGCAGATGAGCAGGCTGACCGGAACGGATCAGCCGCTCATGGCGGACCTGCGGCTCGGCTACGAGATGGTGCTGCCCGAACAGGTCGCCCGCGAAGCCGAGCGGGCCGCGTGGGCGCTGACGCGTCTGAGTCCCAACGTGGCGGGGAACCCGGTCTGGTGGGACTACCACGCCCGCTATCTGCTGCGGTACGGCAGCGGCGTGGCCGTCCCTCTCACCGAGATCACGGGCGAGAACGGACTCGGTCTGCCCGCCCGGTTCCGCGACTCACGGATCGAACTGCCTGGCCCCACCCACACACGGCGCGATCGGCTCCTGCTCGCGATGGCCCAGCGCGCCGCGATCGAGGGCAGCGGCGAAGTGGTGCTCGACGCGCCTGCCATCGAGGCGCTGGCCGGGGGCCCGGCTCCGGAGCGGGTCCAGCCGCATGCCGAGATCGCCTTCCACCTCCACGCCCCGACGGCCGGCCACCTCGACCGAGGGGACTTCACCCTGACGATCACGGGGGCACCGCGTGCGGCCGGCACCACCGTCGGCCGGTTCCTGGACCTGCTGGAGCCGACCGATCGCCAGCGGATGACCGCCGTCTACGCAGGGCTTCCCACCCTTGAGCCCGGCGCGTTACCGGTGCAGGTGTCAGCCGCACCGCTCTACCGCCGGGTGGAGAACGTCTCCCGCGCCCCGGCCGTCCTGCCCCACGTCCTGCCGCTGGCCGAACCCCCGACCACCGACACCGAGACGATCGCCCTGGACGACCTCGCGGTGCAGGGAGACGCCAACGGCCTGTGGCTGGTCCGGGTCAGCGACGGGCGCCGCATCGAGCCACGGATCCTCAACGCGGTGGAGTTCCGCCGCACCGCACAGCCGCTCACCCGCTTCCTCTGCGAGATCACCAACGCCGGAACGCCGACCTACACCGGCTTCGACTGGGGCGCGGCCGGCCGGCTGCCCTTCCTCCCGCGCCTGCGCTACGGGCGCACCGTGCTGGCACCGGCCCGCTGGCAGCTGCCGGCCACCGAGCTACCGGACCGCCGGGCTGACTGGCTCCAGTGGGAGAAGGCCACCCGGGACTGGCTCAACCGATTCCGCGTCCCTCAGGTCGTCCACCTTACCGAGCGCGACCTGCGGATCCGCCTCGACCTGAGGGAGGCCGCCCACCTGGTCCTGCTGCGCGAGTACCTCTCGCACGACGACCTCGCGGAACTCAGTGAGGCTCCGGCCGACGAGGACAACAACTGGCTCGGCCGCATCCACGAAATCACCCTGACGCTGGCCGCGGACCGACCAGTCCCGACCCCGGCGGTGGTCCGGCCGAGCACCCGGCCGCGCGTGGCCGACCGCAACGAGGAGCACCTGCCCGGCGCCTCCCCGTGGCTCTACGCCAAGCTCTACGCACACCCAGCGCGTCATGACCACCTGCTGATCCGCCAGGTCCCCGAGCTGCTCGCTGGATGGGCCGACACCCCGCAGTGGTGGTACCTGCGCTACTGCGATCCGGAGCCGCACCTGCGCCTTCGTCTGCGACTTCCCGACCCGGACGCTGCCGTCCTCGCTGTCCGGCGGCTCGGCATCTGGGCGAAGGACCTGCGCGATGCCGAGCTGATCAGCCACCTGCAGTTGGATACCTACCGGCCGGAGACCGGACGCTACGGCGCCGACGAGGCGATGACGGCGGCAGAGGCGGTCTTCGCGGCCGACTCCCGGGCTGCCATCGCCCAGGCCCGCCACGCCGCCGAACACGGCCTGGCGCCCGCCGCCGTCACCGCAGCGTCGATCATCGACCTCGGCGCAGGCTTCCTCGGCAGCGCTACGGCCGGCAACGCCTGGCTGCTCAGCACCGCCACGCCCACCAGGGCACGACCGCTACCGCGCGACGCGCTACGACAGGCCCAGCAACTCGCCGACCCTGCCAGGACTCTGCTGCGCTCCACATCCAGCGGCCGGGAGGTCGCCAGGTCCTGGCAGGCCAGAGCCGCCGCCCTGACCCGTTACGCCACGCTCCTCACCGCCGACCCCTCGCCCACCACCGGGGCAGTGTTGAGCGACCTCCTCCACCTGCACCACCTGCGCACCCACGGCGTCGACCCCGACGGCGAACGCCTCGCGCTGCGCCTGGCCCGCGCCGGTGCCCTGAGCCGGACCCGACGCGTCGAAGGAGCGAGCGAGTGATCCGCGCCTACCGGGTGGCCACCCTCATCGCCGACCGGCTGGCCTGGCCCACCGCCGTTGCCGCCGGTCCGTTCATGGGAGCACTTCCGCAGTCGTTGACCAAGGGCACCGCCGGAATCGCGCTGCTCCACATCGAACGCGCGGCCACTGGCCATGGCGACTGGGACACCGTCCACCGCTGGTTGACCGCCGCCATGCGCACCCCGGTCACCTCGGACCCCGCGACCGGTCTCTTCTACGGCGCCCCGGCGATCGCCTTCGCCGTCCACGCCGCCACCATCGGCCCCGGCGCCTACACCCGAGCCCTGACCACCTTGGACGGGACGGTCGCCCGGATGACCAACCAGCGTGTCCGCGACGCGAACGCCCGCATCGACCGCGGCGAGCACCCGCAGTTCGCCGAGTACGACCTGATCTACGGGTTGACCGGCCTCGGTGCCCACTACCGGCTCATCGAGCCGCACGGCCAGCTGCTGCGCCGCATCCTCGCCTACCTCGTCCGGCTCACCGAGCCGCTGCCGGACGGGCTGCCCGGCTGGTGGACCGACCTCGCACCGTCCGGTGACCTGTCGCCCAGCCACCCCGGCGGCCACGGCAACCTCGGCATGGCCCACGGCATCACCGGCCCGCTCGCCCTCCTCTCCCTGGCCCTGCGCGACGGCATCTCCATGCCCGGACAGCCGCAAGCCATCGAGCGGATCTGCGGCTGGCTGGACTCCTGGCGCCAGGAAGGGGACCACGGGCCGTGGTGGCCTGAAGCGGTCACCCTCGCCGAACACCGTGACCACACCACCCGTCAGAGCGGCCCGCTCCGTCCGTCCTGGTGCTACGGCACCCCCGGCATCGCCCGCGCCCAGCAACTCGCCGGGCAAGCCCTGGGCCAGCCCGGACGGCGGCAGCTGGCCGTCGACGCCATGGCCGCCTGCCTGGCCGATCCGGCGCAGACCAACCAGGTCATCGACCACACCCTGTGCCACGGCAGCGCCGGCCTGCTGCAGACCGCCCGACGGATGGCCGACGACTGCGGCGAGTCCGCCATCAGCGATCGCCTGCCGCGGCTCCTGGAACAGTTCCTCGTCCACGTCCCCCAGCCGATCGCCCCCGGCCTCCTGGAGGGGGCCGCGGGACTGGCTCTCGCCCTGCACGCCGCCGACGGAAGGCCGCCCGGCTCGCCGTGGGACGCCTGCCTGCTCCTCAACTGACCTAAGGACAAACGACGATGACCGAACCGACTGGGCCCTGGCGACAGGTGAACCTGCACTTCGCCAACTGGCCGGACGTCGAACAACTGGCCGCCCGCCACCTCCTGCCCGCGCTGACAGCCGCCCAGGGAGCCGGAGACCTCACCGGCTGGCACTTCCTGCGCAAGGCACCCTGCTGGCGGATGCGCTACCGGCCCCGCGAGAGTGCAGCCCCGATCCGTGACGAGCTCGACCCGATCCTGCGCACCCTCCACGCCGCTGGGCACCTGTCCCGCACGGTGGAGGTCGTCTACGAGCCCGAGACCCACGCCTTCGGCGGGCCGGCCGCCATGGACATCGCGCACCGGCTCTTCCACCAGGACAGCCACGCGATCATCGACTTCCTCTCCCACCCCCGCGGCCCACGAGACCACCGGCGGGAGGTGTCGATCCTGCTGCTCGTCGCCTTGATGCGTGGAGCCCGTCAGGACTGGTACGAGCAAGGCGACATCTGGGCCAGGACCGCCGCCAACCGGCCACTCGACTCCGCGGACCCCGACCGGCTCGCCTCGCTCCGCACTTCGCTCACACCGTTGCTGGCCGCCGACACCGGTCCCGCCTCCCGCCTGCTCACGGCCGGCCCTCTCGCCTTCGCCGCCCCCTGGTTGGCCGCTTTCCAGCACGCCGGACAGCAACTCCACCAACTGCACGACGACGGACGGCTGGCCCGAGGACTGCGTGCCGTCCTCGCCCACCACGTGCTCTTCCACTGGAACCGCATCGGCATTCCGCACCGAGGCCAGGCGTTGATCGCCCGCGCGGCCCAGGACACCGTCCTCGCGGAGAGCTGAGCCCGTGCACCCCCAGGACCTGATCACCCGCTTCCCGCTGGTTCCCCGACCACGGCCCTCCTGCCCGCCGTTGCCCGAGCGCATCCACCGCCTCTCCGAACTCGCTCGCCGAGCCGACGAGGAGGGCAATCTCACCAGCGCTTCGGCGACCTTCAATCTGGCCGCTCTCATCGCCTCCGACGTCGGTCTGCCCCGGCTCGCCCGGCAACTCTGCCGGCGGCACTCTGACCTCTACCTGGCGCTCCGACCCCTCCCCGGCCAGGCCGCCTGCTACGCCCTGGAACCGCTGCTGAACCTTGCGAATCAGTACCTGCGCGAAGGCCGCGGCGGTCGCGCCGTCCAGTTGCTCGACGATCTGGACGAGGCGATCTCCTCGCGCAGCGACATCGTGATCGGGGACATCCCCGTGCCGGCCGCCACGCTCACCGCTACCGACGAGGCTCACCGTCACGTCGTGGAGTGGATGCACCACAACCGCATCGTCGACGGAGCCCGCGCACTCGGGCGGGCCGGGCGATGGCCCGAGGCGAGCGCCAGGCTCCGGCAGGCCGGCCTGATCGGCGACCGGATCTTCGAGGGCCGCCAAACCGCCGTCATCGCCCGGGCGGCGCAGGACGACCACGCCGGGGCGACGGCACTCCTGAACCACACGGTCATCGAGGAAGCCTGGGAGCGCGCCGTGGTCTCCTGCCTCATCGTCGTCTGCCGCACTGGTGGCAGTGCCAGGAACGGGGCCGCCGCCGTGACGGCCATGCTGCGCGACTACCAGGGCATCGACGAGACGACGGAGAAGCCGCTCTTCCGCACCCGCCTCGGCCTGGCGGTGATCGACACCAGCGGAATCGGCAGCCGTGCCGCCCGCACGGTTGCCCACAACCTGATTGCCCGCACTGTGAACGCTCAGGACGGCTACACCTCGCGAGCGGTGCTGGCTCACCCTGCCTGCGGGATCCTGATGAGTGATCAGCAGCGGGACGCCCTGACCGCTGTGATCGACACCTCTGGATTGGGAGCCGGCAGGCCGCTCCCAGCTGACTTGGCGGCAGAACTGACCGATGCTCTTGATCTCGCCGAGACCGTCATCGTACGGACCGCAGGCTCCGGCCAGGCCGATCAGCGTTGATATGGCGGGTCTTGGCGTTCGCCGCTCGCTGGATCGAACCGCGGCTCAGCGCAGGAGGGCGAAGGTGAGGGCCGCGGTGCCGCCCAGGGCGGTGCCGGCGAGGATCTGGGCGATGGTGTGGGCCTTGAGGACGATGCGGGACCAGCCGATCGCGGCGGCGAGCAGGACGGTGGGGAGCATCCAGGGGCCGAAGGCGAGCAGGAGGATCATGACGGTGCCGCCGGCCACGGAGTTGTGGATGGAGATCTGCCAGCCGGTCGTGACGAGCAGGGAGGAGACGAGGCCGACGAGCATGGCGACCACGAGGGCGGAGACGTCGGAGGGGGCGCCCAGGACGTAGAGCAGGGTGATGCCCACGATCACCGAGACGAGGCTCAGCGCCATGGGCACGACGCGCTGGCGCCGGACCCGGATGTGCTTGTCGGTCAGCTCGCCGCGCTTGACGCCCAGCAGGACGATGCTGATCGGTATCACCCCGCAGAACAGCGCGGCTAGCAGCCCCCAGCCCAGGCCGGCCCAGGAGCGCGTGCTGTGCCAGCCGACGAGGAGCAGCAGGGTGATCACGAGGTTGGCGGGCGCGAGGACGTCCGTGGTGATCCTGGCCGCCTTCTGTGTGGGGGTGCAGTCGGCGAAGGCGGGCGGTGCGGGCGGTGCGGACGTCATGAGGTGGCTCCGGATGCAGAGGTGCTGAGTCGCTCGAGGTGGGTGCGGGCGAAGGTGTGGGCGAGGTCGGAGAAGTAGGCGTCGGACAGCGCGAGCAGGACGGCTGCCTCGGTGTCGAGGTCGGCGCCGGACTGGGCCGGCGCTTCGAGGGTGCCGGCGGCGGTGGGGCCCGCGGCGTGGGCCTCGCGCGCTGCTCGGATCCAGCAGGCTTCCGCGGCGATGCCGGCGGCCGGGCCGGTGATCCCGGCGTCCTCGACGTAGTCGGCCGCGCGCAAGCGGACCGAGACCGGCGCGGCGCCGTTGAGGATGAGGATCGCGTCGCGGATCTCGATCGTCCGGCGGTACAGGCGGTCGTGGACGCCGCGGAGGCTGAGGAACTCCTGGAGTCGGTGCTGGCGGTGCCCGTAGCGGATGTGCGGTGCGGTCTCGCTGAGGTGGTCCCAGAAGGGGTGGAGCTTGACGAGGAGTCGGTGGTGTCGAAGGGCGGCACGGGCCTTGGGGTAGGTGGGCAGGGTGCTGCCGACCGAGATGAGCAGGATGGGAACGAGCGCGAGGAGGCGGTTGAGAAGGGTGTCCGTCCCGGCTGGGATCGGGTGGATTCCCAGCCGGCCGCAGAAGAGCATCGCGGCACGGTGGAGTGTGTAGAGGACCCCGATGCCCGTGCCGGCACAGATCAGGGCCAGACCGCGGCGGAGCGAGACGGGTCCCGGGTGCCGCGACCAACGCCAGGAGAGCCGGGATGCCGCCACCATGGCCCAGCCGAAGTAGCTGGTCCAGGTCAGCAGATAGGCCAGGACCCAGGGGTCGTTGGGGTAGGCGAGAAGCAGATCGACGGCTTCGTGGGGACGGTCAGCGGCTGTGAAGAAGGCGATGATCATGCCGATGGCGGTCGCGGGGACGGCCACTCTGGTGCACATCATCGCCTTGCTGGAGGAGGTCGTCGACGAGCTCGCCACCGTGTCGGCGAGGAATACCAGCACGAAGGCGGCAGCCGTGATGGCCGAGGTGTGCTTCAGCAGCGCCGCGAAACTGTTGATTCCTGACGTGCGGTCAAGCCATCGCGCGGCGGAGTCGTTGGCGAAGCACATTTCAACGGCGAGGACGAAGAAGGCTCCCCACAGGGGACGTTTTTCTCTGTGTTGCCACGCTCCGGGCGCGCGCCAGATGGCGATCGCCCACAGCGTGATGCAGAGGCTGAGGTTGATGACGGGCATGTCGACTACTCGATGAGGGCATTGATGAGGTGGTTGGCGAGGGGGTCCGCCGGGTGCCTGGTGGCTTCCTCGACATCGCGGATCCGGCGCGCGATCAGGCCGGCGAGTCCCTCGGCGGCCTTCTCGTCCGCGTGCGTGTAGCCGGTGCGCCCCAGGAGACTGATGATCCGGTTCAACGGGAATCCGGCCCACTCCTCGACGCTGAGCACCTCGGCGAGGGCTCGGCGGCGCCCGTCATCCAGGGCCGGCGGCTCATGCTCGTCGGTCGGCAGGCACGAGTGCCCGAGCAGCATGTGGCACAGCTCGTGCAGGATGATGTGAGCGCGGTGCAGGGGGCTGGTCGCGTTCTCCACGAAGATGTGGTCGGAATGATCCAGGGAAATCCACGCACCGCACGGTGCCCTGTTGGGCGTTCCCGTGTGTTCCATCCCGTGGATGTGAATGGGCCTGCCGCGTCTGACAGCAATGCTCGCGCACAGGTCTTCTATCGCAAACGGAACTGGTATGTCGAGACTGGCCACCAAGGCGGAAGAGCTGGCGGCGATTCCGCCATCCTGGCCCTTCTTGCGCCAGTTCAGCATGTGTTTCTTCCCGTTCTGAAGTGCCTTCCGTATCCCCCGAATTTCGGCAGTCAGAGCATAGGACAGCAGGTGGGGCGCCAACTGTGAGCGGGGTAACCATTGCCACCTGTGCGACTGCGGAGAGTTAGCGCGCGACGCGTGTGGGAGCTCCGAGTTTGCTGTTCCCCGGGCCTGCAGTAGCTCATAGTGATAGGCCGCGTTATTCGAACGTTATCTGATCCCATATCAGGCGGCCGCGAAGCCTCCCTCGTCAAACGCTCAACTACTCCGCGTCGGGCCCTCTTCGAGCCCTTCGAGGGCTCTCGCGCGTTCGATGAGGAGGGCGATCGTGTCGAGCGTGGCCTGCGACAGCCCGTCCGCACGCAGGGCCAGGTTGCGCACCGACGCGTCCTTGACGAGCTGTTCGAGATCCTCGGTGGTGGCCGGTGTGGTCGGCTCCGGGGTCGATGGGGGATCGTCGTCGATGAAGTAGCTGGCGCGCACCCCGAACGCCTTGGCCAGCGCTTTGAGCGTCGATGCCGTCGGGTTGTCCTTCGCGCCGCTGCGGAGCTTCTGGATCAGGCTGGCGCTCACTCCCGCCGAGGGCTCGCCCGCCTGGGTGGCGTACTCCAGGGTTCGGTCGGCCACCTCCTGGTTCGTCAGCTGCCGCCCCGCGGGGTGCGGACAGGTGTCGAAGAGGTGGTTGAGTCTGAGCTGGATGGCTCCCATGGTTGCTCCATCGTGGTGCGGCGATGAGCACACTCTAGTCCGTCGCTCGGTGCCCGCGGGATGCGCGGCGCACTTTAGTCTCCTCGGGCGACGTACTTTAGTGTACGTTGATCGGGATGAAGGTGCGCACCATAGTCCGTAGTCCCTGGTCAGGGGCTCGGGGGAGGCGTCTGTCGATGTAGTGCCAGCACGAAACGAGACCGGCGCCCTGGAGCTACCAACTCCTGGGGCGCCGGGGCCGGCGCCCCGAGGGTCACCGATTCACCTCTCGCGAGCAGCGGGGCTTTTGCACGAGAACCGCCGCTCACATTCCTACGAACAACGGAGTATCGCATGCTCGCCATGCCGAGCGGAGCTTTGGCCTGCCCAGGCGCCGCCAACCGTCGACACCGCCGTGAAGTACAGCTCGCCGACCGGCTCGGCGCGACCGTCCGGAGCCGCTGACATGTCGCGGATCCGATCGGTCAAGCCGGAGGCGTACACGTCCGAGACACTCGCCGAGCTGACCATCTACGCCGAGCGGACGTTCATGGGTCTGGCCACCGAGTGCGACGACCGGGGCCGGCACAAGGACCACGCGGCGATCATCTACGGCAAGCTCTGGGTGGTGCGCGCCGACCAGACGCCGGTCGACGTCGAGGACCACCTCATGCAGATGGAGCGTGTCGGCCTGATTCACCGGTACACCGGCTGCGACGGCAAGCGGTACCTGCACTACCTCACGTGGGACCGCCACCAGAAGATCGACAAGCCGAGCCTCTCCCGGCTGCCGGCCTGCCCGCACTGCCCGCCAGAGCGCTGCGGGTCCTGCAAGGGTCCGTGCGTCCAGCGGGCCGCGGTTTCCCCGTCGGATTCCCTCCGCGTCGAGGCAGTCTCGTCGAGCCCTCCCCGAGGATTCGACGAAGCCTCTGCGAACTCCCCGGGAGCCCTCGACCAGCCCGTAGAGCCCTCACCGGCACCTCCCGCCGCAGCGCTACCTGCCACCGGCGTCGCGCCGGACACCCTGCTCGGCCTCGGCCAGGAGCCGGTCAGTCGACCGAGGAAAACCGCAGCTCAGGCGGCCTTCGCTGAGGCTTCTCCGAGGGCTCCCCGAAACCTCCCGGAGTCCTCGACGCCTGGATCTAGGATCTTGGATCCTGGATCTTTTTTCCCTACGGGGCGCGAGGCGCCCGACGCCATGGTCTCGGCCAACCAACTCGTCGGCGAGTACGTCGCCGCCTGCGCCGAGCGTCCGCCGGCCAGCGTGCTCGCCCACCTCGGCAAGGTCGTCAAGAACCTGCTCACCGAGGGCATCGCGGCCGAACACGTCCGCGTCGGACTGCGGCGGTTCGCCGAGATCCAGGGCCACCCGTCCCGGCTGCCGAGCCTGGTCAACGACGCCATGAACGCACGGTCCGCCGGCTTGGCGCGGCCGGGATTCCGGCCTGACCTGCCCGCTCACCAGGCGTGGACCAACCCGGTCGACGCTGCCGCCGCCTACGCCGAGGAGCTGTGATGCGCCGCAACCGTGACCCGCAGACCCTCGCCGACAGCACCACGGTGCTCGACCGGATGGCCCGAATCCTCGCCGCCCGCGGCATCGACCAGGCCACCGTCAACGCCCCGGGCGCCGGCACCGAGGCGTACTCGCCGCTGGAAGCCCTGTCCGCCGGGATGCCGCCGCGCTACCGGGACGCGGTCGCCACGCACCCGCAGGTCCTGGCCTGGGCGCGACAGGTCGCCGACCAGGCCGTCGCCCCGAGCACCGGCGCCCGCCGCCAACTCACCACCGGACCGAGCCTGCTGATGGCCGGGGTCGTCGGCGCCGGGAAGACGCACCAGGCGTACGGCGCGGTCCGCGCTCTCGTGCAGGCCGGCATCGGCGTGCGCTGGCGTGCCACTACCGCCGCCGACCTCTACGCCGAACTGCGGCCCAGCTCCGGCACGGACAGCGAGCAGGTGCTGGCAGGCTACAG
The DNA here is from genome assembly GCF_039528135.1 of Kitasatospora nipponensis. Lineage (NCBI taxonomy): Bacteria > Bacillati > Actinomycetota > Actinomycetes > Kitasatosporales > Streptomycetaceae > Kitasatospora > Kitasatospora nipponensis. Next base: position 50,044 of record NZ_BAAALF010000042.1, read on the forward strand.
CCGGGTGCCGCTGCTCATCCTCGACGATCTCGGCGCCGCCAAGTCGAGCGAGTTCGTCGAGGAGCAGACCTACCGGCTGATCAACCGCCGGTACAACCACTGCCTGCCGACCCTGATCACCACCAACCTGGCGATCGGCGCACTCCGCGCCTACCTCGGTGACCGGGTCGCCTCACGCCTGCGGCAGATGACCACCCAGGTCGAGTTCGAGCCGGTCGACCGCAGACGCCACCAGCGCGTCGCCTGACCCGCCCCTGCCCGGCCGCGCCCCGGCGCGCCGCCCCACCCTTCACCGACGAGCGCACCCTCTCCGCCGGCGTCCCCTCGCGCGCGGAGAGCGATCGGAGCAACCCCGCATGACCACCACGACCAGCCCGGCCCGCCCTGCCCGCTACCGGTCGCTCGGCGACCACACCTGGCAGGACCGGGCCGTCTGCCACCCCAGCGAGTACAACCCCGTCGACCCGGAGACCTTCTTCCCCGAACCCGACGAGACCGAGAAGATCACCACCGCCCTGTCGCTCTGCGGCCAGTGCCCCGTCCGCCTCGCCTGCCTCGACGCCGCGCTCGAAGGCAACGAGACCCACGGCATCCGGGGTGGCCTGACCCAGGAGGAACGAGCCCCCCTGCACGAGAAGATCGCTAAGCGCCTGGACTACGCCCGCGTCAACGCCACCCTCGCAGGGCGCGACATCCACCTCACCAAGGCCGAGCGCCGCGCCGTGGTCCTCGCCGGATACCGCCAGGGCGTGACGGTCCAACGCCTCGCCCAGCTCCTGAAGATCACCGAGGAGCACGCGACGAAGCTTCTGCGCGAGACCCGCCGAGCCATCCGCAACCGGGAGCTCCAGCAGGCGGCGAGGGCCGGCAAGCGATCCTGGGCCATCCAGGACCGCCTGGAGCGCGACGACTTCGGGACGGCAGCATGAGCACCGCCACCGTCACCGCGACCTCGCCGGGCACAGCGCACGTCACCGGCTGGGACCGCGCGGTCGTGATCGCTCTCGGTGGCGCCGGGTGCGCCCTGTCCTTCAGCGCGCTCGAGCAGATGGCCGTCGCCATCCACGTCCGGGGCTTCCTGGCCGGCCTCTTCCCGCTGGTCATCGACGGCTTCATCGCCTACGGCGTCCGCGCCCTCCTGGTCCTGCGCGACGCCCCGCTGCGAGCCCGGTTCTACGTGTGGACGCTCTTCGGCGCGGCCACCGCCACCAGCGTCTGGGCCAATGCCCTGCACGCCGTCCGACTCAACCAGCAGAGCACCTCGGACAGCGGCCTGCGGCTCGGCGACACGGTGGTCGCGGTCCTGTCCACGGTCGCACCGCTCGCCCTGGCCGGAGCCGTCCACCTCTACATCCTCATCGCCCGTGGGCCGGTCACCGGCGCTGACTTGGTCAGCCCGGGTGACCGCGGTCAGGTCACTGCTCCCACTGACCGGGACGAGCCGGTGCCCGCCGTGACCGGGGGTATGGACAACACGCAGCTGACCGCCGGTCAGCCGGTCAGCGGTCAGCTGGTCAGCGGTTGGGTCACCGCACCGGTTGACCGGCCGACGCTGACTTTGGCCAAGCCGGTCACCGTGACCGACCCCGCTGACCTGGGCGGTCAGTTGGACAGAGCCTCGGCGGTCGGTGACCGACCGGCCGGGGAAGGGCCGGTCACAGCCCAACCGGTCAGTGTCCGGGCGCCGGCAGGTCAGTCGGTCAGTCTCCCGGTCACGCAGCCGCCGGTCACTGACCCGGCTGACCGGGAAAGCAGTGACCGGCGCGCTGACCCGGACACCGAGGAGCTGCTGGAGATCGCCCGCGAGGCGGTCAGGGCGGAGGACAAGCTGACCCGGAAGGTGGTCGCCGGGGCGATCC
>NZ_BAAALF010000043.1:0-38142 GCF_039528135.1 Kitasatospora nipponensis
CCGGCGGCCGGTGCGCCCGGCCACGACGCGCTGCCCGCAGCGGCGGGGGCGGGTGGGGAAGGCGGGTCGGGCGCGGAGCCGGCGTCCCGGGCGGTCGTCGCCACCTCGCCCGCGGCCGCCTTCGCCGCCTCCGTCGTCGCCCCGCGCGACGGCAGCACGGTGGGGGTCGGCATGCCGCTCTCGCTGCGCTTCAGCCGGCCGATCACCGACCGGGCCGCGGTCGAGCGGGCGGTCACCGTCAGCACCGAGCCGGCGGTGCCGGTGGCCGGGCACTGGTTCGGCGCCCAGCGCCTGGACCTGCGCCCGCAGCGGTACTGGCGGCCGGGCACCCGGGTGAGCGTGCTGCTGGCGTTCCAGGACGTGCCGGGCGGGCCGGGGGCCGGCGGCACGCCGAGCCGGCGGCTGACCTTCACCGTCGGCCGCTCGCAGATCTCCACGGTGGACCTGGACGCGCACACGCTGACCGTCCGCCAGGACGGCCGGGTGGTGCGCACCCTGCCGGTCTCGGCCGGCAACGCCGACCACCGCACGTACCAGGGGGTCATGGTGATCTCGGAGAAGTCCGCGGTGACCCGGATGAACTCGCAGACGGTCGGGATGGGCGACGAGTACGACATCAAGGACGTCCCGCACGCGATGCGGCTGACCGCCTCGGGCACCTTCCTGCACGGCAACTACTGGGCGGACCCGGGGATCTTCGGCAGCGCGAACACCAGCCACGGCTGCGTCGGCCTCGCGGACGCCAGGGGCGGCTCGCCCGACAGCCCGGCCGGCTGGCTCTTCGGCCACTCGCTGCTCGGCGACGTGGTGGAGGTCCGCTCCCGGGCCGGCGGCGATCCGGTGCCGCCGGAGAACGGCCTGAACGGCTGGAACCTGCCGTGGGACCAGTGGCTGGCGGGCAGCGCGCTGCCGGCGCGCTGAACGCCGGCCGGCGGATCGCCGCCGGCCGGGGGTGCCCACTTCACGACTCGACCACGCCCCTCCCGCCGAAGATTCACTCATTCGGCCCCGTTATCCTGACGCTCGCGCAGACCCGGTGCGAGGTCTGCGATCGTGGACGAGGGAGGGGACGAGCCCAGTGGAGCCGGTACAGGCGGCGAGAGCCGCGCGAGGGATCAGGACGACCCGGACAGGTGTCCGCCGGGCCGCCACCGCGCTGTTGCTGGGCGGTGTGCTGGTACTGGCCACCGCCTGCGGGCCGGACGACACCTCGGCGGCCGGCGACAAGGGCTCGGGCGGCGCGGCCGGTGCGGGCGGTTCGGGTGGCGGTGGCGCGAGCGCCTCGGCCCCGGCCTCGCCGAAGCTCTCGGCAGCCGTGGTCAGCGTGGAGCCCAAGGACGGTTCCCAGGACGTGCAGCCCAGCGGCGGCCTCAAGGTCTCGGTGGCCGGCGGGAAGCTGACCCAGGTCGCGGTGGCCGACAAGGACGGCAACGCCGTGCAGGGCGCGATATCCCCCGACGGCGCCTCCTGGACGCCGTCCGGCACGCTGGCGGTCGGCATGCTCTACAAGGTGAGCGCCCAGGCGGTCGACGGCGCCGGCCTGCAGTCCGCGCTGGACAGCAGCTTCACCACGCTGACCCCCGCCAAGACGGCCTCCGCCAACGACAACATCTCCACCGGCAGCACGTACGGCGTCGGCATGATCGTCTCGGTGAACTTCAACAAGGACGTCAAGAACAAGGACGCCGTCGTCCAGGGCATCACCTTCGAGGCCTCCGACCACACCGAGGTCAAGGGCCACTGGTTCAGTGCCCGCCGGCTGGACTTCCGCCCGGAGCAGTACTGGAAGCCGGGCACCAAGGTGGTCATCCACTACAAGCTCAAGAGCGTCGAGATCTCGCCCGGCGTCTACGGCAGCACCGACCGGGACGAGTCGTTCACCGTCGGCCGCTCGCAGATCTCCACCGCGGACGCCAAGAGCGACCAGATGACGGTCACCCGCGACGGCAAGGCCGTGCAGACCATCCCGATCACCACCGGCAACGACGACAACCCGTCCTGGAACGGCACCATGGTGATCTCCAGCAAGGAGAAGGTCACCCGGATGAACTCCGCGACGGTGGCCAACGTGGTCGGCAGCGAGTACGACGTCCCCGACGTGCCGCACGCCATGCGGCTGACCGACTCCGGCACCTACGTGCACGGCAACTACTGGAGCAACGCCTTCGGCAGCTCCAACGCCAGCCACGGCTGCGTGAGCATGCAGGACACCAACACCAAGGGCGGCGACGACTCGTCGGTGGCCGGCAAGTTCTTCAGCGGCTCGATGATCGGCGACGTGGTGATCATCAAGAACTCCCGCGGCAAGACGGTCAGCGGCAGCAACGGACTCAGCGGCTGGACCATGCCGTGGAGCACCTGGTAGCACGCAGCGGCCGCCGCGCGGCCGCACCCGCGGGGGCCCTGCGCCGGGACGTCACCACGTCCCGGCGCGGGGCCCCCAGCGTTCTCCCAGCGTCTTGGCAGCTGGTACGGGCCGGTCCGCAGGCTTGGTGGTGCAACGTGGAGGGGGGCCCACCACGTCTAACCCGACGAGGGCGGCCGAGCGGCGGGGGAAGCGCGCGCAGGCGGTCCGGAGCGGCTGCGATCCGCTCCGCACCGGTTCCACCGGTGTGTCCGCAAGGTGTAACAGATCGGCCGTCCGGCCGGACCGCCCGCAACCGGGCGCCCGGTCCGGGCGTGTAGGGAGTACGGGACTTGACCAAGGGGAGTACGGAAATGCGCTCGATACGCGTGGCAGCGGCACTGGCTCTGGGCGGCACCATGCTGCTGACCACCGCGTGCAGCAGTGGCAGCACGCCGAAGGCGACCGGTACGGCGCAGGCGGCCCCGGGCGGCAGCGGGGGATCGGCGGCGGCCTCGACCGCGCCCTCCGCCTCGCCGTCCGCGAAGACCTCGGCCGCGGTGGTGGACATCGAGCCGAAGGACGGCACCCAGGGGGCCGCGCCGAGCGCCTTCAAGGTGGCGGTCACCAGCGGCAAGCTGACCCAGGTCGCGGTGACCGACAAGAGCGGCGCGGCGGTCCAGGGGAGCATCGCGCCGGACGGGCTGAGCTGGCTGCCGGCCGCCGCCCTGTCGGTCGGTGCCTCGTACCAGGTCAACGCCCAGGCCACCGACGCCGCCGGGGTGGCGACCACGGCCACCAGCAGCTTCAGCACGCTGACCCCCGGCAAGACCACCAACGTCAGCGACAACATCACCGCCGACGGCACGTACGGCGTCGGCATGATCGTCTCGGTGACCTTCGGCCAGTCGGTCAAGAACCAGGCCGCGGTGGAGAAGGGGATCACCTTCGACGTCTCGGACGGCAGCACCGTCAAGGGCCACTGGATGGGCAACAACCGCCTCGACCTGCGTCCGGAGAACTTCTGGAAGCCCGGTACCAAGATCACCATCCACTACCGGCTGAAGAGCGTCGAGGTCTCGCCCGGCGTCTACGGCAACGTGGACAGCGACGAGAGCTTCACCATCGGCCGCTCGCAGGTCAGCCTGGTGGACGACGCCAAGCACACCATGACCGTGCAGACCGACGGCCAGGGCACCCAGACCATCCCGATCAGCTCAGGCTCCGCCGAACACCCGACCTACAACGGCACGATGGTCATCGAGGCCAAGGAGGGCACCGCCCGGATGACCTCCGCCTCGGTCCCGGGCCTCAAGCCCGGCGAGTACGACCTCCAGGTGCCGCACTCGATGCGGCTCACCGACTCGGGCACCTACGTGCACGGCAACAACTGGTCCTCGCACGGCACCTTCGGCTCGGAGAACGTCAGCCACGGCTGCGTCGGCCTGGAGGACAGCGACGGCGACGGCGGCCCGAACACCCCGGCCGGCAAGTTCTACGCCGCCTCGATGGTGGGAGATGTCGTGAAGGTCGTCAACTCCAAGGGTGCCCAGGTCACTCCCGACAACGGCCTGAGCGGCTGGAACATGGCGTGGAGCACGTGGTAGGGCAAAACCGCCCGCATCCGTCATATGCCAACTGAATAGTGATCGTTTCGTCATTGTCCGTACGCGGCTGCTTGCAAGCCGCAATGATGGGCGCATGGCGGGATGGGGCGAAGTCGATCAGTCATCACATCTCGGGGCGGGCCTGGCCGCCGAGCCCTCCTCGGAGGGCAGGCGGACCATGCTGGCGGCCCTGGAACGACTCTCCCCCCGGGAGCTGGAGCGGATGGTGCTGCCCCGCCTCAGCGACCCCGCCTCGCAGGAGGAGGCGCGGCTGCCCTCGCGGGCCGCGTCCGCGCCCGTCGCCCGCCGCGTGGTGCTCACGGTCCTGCAGAGCTGGGGCCTGCACCCGCTGCTGGAGGTGGGCGAGTTACTCACCGCCGAGCTGGTCGCCAACGCGGTGCGGCACACCGGCGGGCGCACCATCGGCCTGCGCCTGCTGCGCCGGCCCGGCTGGCTGCGCGTCGAGGTGCGCGACTCCTCCCGCTCGCTGCCCTGCCTCATCGTCGCCGACCCCGGCGCCGGCTGCGGCAACGGCCTGCTCCTCGTGGACACCCTCGCCGACCGCTGGGGCGCCGACCTGCTGCCCCGCGGCAAGGGCGTCTGGTTCGAACTCAGAGTCCGCGAACGCCTGACCTGACGCCCACCACCGTCAAGGGCCCCGCACCACCGCTCCGGCGGCGGTGCGGGGCCCTCGACGGTGGGCGGAGGTGTTCTCAACTCCCGAGGACGCGCTCGTGCGCAGGCGAGGGGCGGGTGACCGGTACGACGGTCAGGAGCGTGTCCAGGCCCTTGAAGTCGTCGGGGTTGGTGGTGAACAGGGGGAGGTCCTCGGCGACGGCGATGGCGGCGATCATCAGGTCGGCCACGCGCCTTCGCGGTTTCCGCCCCGCGCCGATCACGGCGGCGCAGATCCGGCCGTAGATGCGCGCGGCCTCCGCGTCGAAGGGGATCGGGTCGAACTCGTTCTCGGCGCGCTGGAGGACGTCGAGGCGACGGGCCCGTTCGGCGTACTCGTCGTAGTCGCTCTGCTCCTCGTTGCGCCGGACCTCGTGCGGTCCGGCCGACAGTTCGGCCAGGGTGATCGCGCTGATGGCCATCTCGGCCGGGAGCTCGTCCGGGTCCACCCAGCGGCGCAGGATCATGATGTTCGTGTCGAGCAGGCCCTGCTCGTGCTCAACGGGCATAGGGATCGTCCGACTCCTGGGCAGCCGTGGCGTCCTGGTCGGCCCGGAAGCCCTCCAGTGAGATGTCGGGCGCGCTGCGCGACATCGCGGCGAACTCCGCGCGCGGAACGAAGCGCCTGCGGCGCCTCAGCGGGGTCAGCTCGCCGATCCGGTGGCCGTCACGGGTGACCGTGAACGACTGGCCGGCCTCGACGGCATCCATGATCTCTCGCGACCTGCTGCGCAGATCCCGCTGGGTGATCTCCGGCTGCACGCTCATGCCATCAGGCTACCGAGGTGTGCCACCCCGTGCTACGGGGTGGCACACCTCGATGGGGTGATCAGCACTCGATGACGTTGACCGCCAGGCCGCCGCGGGAGGTCTCCTTGTACTTGACCTTCATGTCGGCGCCGGTCTCCTTCATCGTCTTGATCGCCTTGTCGAGCGAGACGTGGTGGCGGCCGTCGCCGCGCAGGGCCATCCGGGCGGCGGTGATGGCCTTGACGGAGGCCATGCCGTTGCGCTCGATGCAGGGGATCTGGACCAGGCCGCCGACCGGGTCGCAGGTCAGGCCGAGGTTGTGCTCGATGCCGATCTCGGCGGCGTTCTCCACCTGCTCGGGGCTGCCGCCGAGGACCTCGGCGAGGCCGCCGGCGGCCATCGAGCAGGCCGAGCCGACCTCGCCCTGGCAGCCGACCTCGGCGCCGGAGATGGAGGCGTTCTCCTTGAAGAGCATGCCGATCGCGCCGGCGGCGAGCAGGAAGCGGACGATGCCGTCCTCGTCGGCGCCGGGGATGAAGTTCTGGAAGTAGTGCAGCACCGCCGGGATGATGCCGGCCGCGCCGTTGGTCGGGGCGGTGACCACCCGCTGGCCGCTGGCGTTCTCCTCGTTGACGGCCATCGCGTAGAGGGTGACCCACTCCATCGCGTTGGCCGGGCCGATGCCCTCGGCGCGCAGGGCGCGGGCGCCGGAGGCGGCGCGGCGGCGGACCTTCAGGCCGCCGGGCAGGATGCCCTCGCGGGTCATGCCGGCGCTGACGCACTCCTTCATCACCGCCCAGATCTCCAGCAGTCCGGTGCGGATCTCGGCCTCGGTGCGCCAGGCCTTCTCGTTCTCCAGCATCAGCCCGGAGATCGACAGCCCGGTCTCGCGGGTCAGGCGCAGCAGCTCCTCGCCGGTGCGGAAGGGGTAGCGCAGCGCGGTGTCGTCGGGCACCACGCGGTCGGCGCCGATCGCGTCCTCGTCGACCACGAAGCCGCCGCCGACCGAGTAGTAGGTCTTCTCGAGCAGCAACGTTCCTGCGCCGTCATGGGCGGCCAGCGTCATGCCGTTGGCGTGGTAGGGCAGCGAGCGGCGGCGGTGCAGGACCAGCTGCAGGTCGGGGTCGAAGGCGATCGGGTGGGTGCCCAGCAGGCTCAGCCGCTTGACCTCCCTGATCCGCTCGACGTCGAGGTCGGCCTTGGCGACGTCCACGGTGCGCGGGGAGTTGCCCTCCAGGCCCAGCAGGACGGCCTTGGGGGTGCCGTGGCCGTGGCCGGTGGCGCCCAGCGAGCCGAAGAGCTCGGCCTTGACGGAGCCGACCTGCTCGAGCAGCCCCTCCGACCGCAGGCGGCGGGCGAACATCCGGGCGGCGCGCATCGGGCCCACCGTGTGCGAACTGGAGGGGCCGATGCCGATGGAGAAGAGGTCGAAGACGCTGAGGGCCACGGGGATGACGTCCTTGTCTGGTCTCGTGGACCAAGGGTAGGAGGCGAGGTCGCGCGAGGGCACGGTGCGGGGCACCGGCTCACGTTCCAGTGTGCGCGGTGCCCCGGGGGACGGCTGTGGTCGGCGGGGGTGACGCCGACCACAGCCGGGGTGCGGGCGCGGCTCCGGGCGGAGCCGCGGCCGCGGGGTGCTGCTAGAGCTCCGGGTAGAGCGGGTACTTCTCGGCGAGCGCGGTCACCCGGGCCTTGAGCGCGGTGGCCTTGTCCTCGTCGAAGCCCGGCTTGAGCGCCTCGGCGATGACGTCGGCGACCTCGCGGAAGTCCTCGGCGACGAAGCCGCGGGTGGCCAGCGCCGGGGTGCCGATCCGCAGGCCGGAGGTGACCATCGGCGGGCGCGGGTCGTTCGGGATGGCGTTGCGGTTGACCGTGATGCCGACCTCGTGCAGGCGGTCCTCGGCCTGCTGGCCGTCCAGCTCGCTGTTGCGCAGGTCGACCAGGACCAGGTGCACGTCGGTGCCGCCGGACAGCACCGAGACGCCGGCGGCGGTGGCGTCGTCCTGCAGCAGGCGGGTGGCGAGGATCTTGGCGCCCTCCAGGGTGCGCTCCTGGCGCTCCTTGAACTCCGGCGAGGCGGCGACCTTGAAGGAGACCGCCTTGGCGGCGATCACGTGCTCCAGCGGACCGCCCTGCTGGCCCGGGAAGACCGCGGAGTTGATCTTCTTGGCCCACTCGGCCTTGGAGAGGATGACGCCACCGCGCGGACCGCCCAGGGTCTTGTGGGTGGTGGTGGTGACCACGTCCGCGTACGGCACCGGGGAGGGGTGCAGGCCCGCGGCCACCAGGCCGGCGAAGTGCGCCATGTCGACCATCAGCAGCGCGCCGACCTCGTCGGCGATCCGGCGGAAGGCGGCGAAGTCGAGCTGGCGCGGGTAGGCGGACCAGCCGGCGATGATCAGCTTGGGCTGGTGCTCCTTGGCGAGGCGCTCGACCTCCTCCATGTCGACCACGCCGGTCTTCTCGTCCACGTGGTACGCGGCCACGTTGTAGAGCTTGCCGGAGAAGTTGATCTTCATGCCGTGGGTCAGGTGACCGCCGTGCGCCAGGCTCAGGCCCAGGATGGTGTCACCGGGCTGGATCAGCGCGAACATCGCGGCGGCGTTGGCCTGCGCGCCCGAGTGCGGCTGCACGTTGGCGGCCTCGGCGCCGAAGAGCGCCTTGATCCGGTCGATGGCGATCTGCTCGACCACGTCGACGTGCTCGCAGCCGCCGTAGTAGCGGCGACCGGGGTAGCCCTCGGCGTACTTGTTGGTCAGCACCGAGCCCTGGGCCTCCATGACCGCCACCGGGGCGAAGTTCTCGGAGGCGATCATTTCGAGGGTGCTCTGCTGGCGGTGCAGCTCGGCGTCGACCGCCGCGGCGATCTCCGGGTCGAGTGCGTGCAGGGACTGGTTGAGAACCGTCATGGTGGCGTCTTCCCATCAGGGCTGTCGCACGCGGCGTGCCGTCACGAGGGTTGCGCTGGGGTGCGCAGGGCATCGGGCCGGGCAGCGGGCGGCGGGCGGGCAGGTTGGTGCGGACCGGTACGGGCGGCCGCCGCGCTGCGGCCGCCCGTCGAAGGGGTCAGGAGTGGGTGAAGGCGCTGTACTCGTCGGCGCTCAGCAGGTCGTCGGGGACCTCGGTCACCTTGAGCTTGAAGAGCCAGCCACCCTCGAACGCGGCCGAGTTGACCAGGCCGGGCTCGTCCACGACGTCCTGGTTGACCGCGACGACCTCGCCGGAGGCCGGCGAGTACAGGTCGCTGACCGACTTGGTGGACTCGAGCTCACCACAGGTCTCACCGGCGGTGACGGTGTCCCCGACCTCCGGCAGCTGCACGTAGACGATGTCACCGAGGGCGGTGGCCGCGTGCTCGGTGATGCCGACGGTCGACACACCCTCCTCGGCGGCGGTCAGCCACTCGTGCTCCTTGCTGAACTGCAGGTGCTGCGGGTTGCTCATGGTGCTCATTCTCCAGGATGGGAAGCGGGGACGACGAAACGGTCCGCCGGGCGGACTGCGGAGGTAGGGACGAGCTTCAGCGGGCGCGCTTGTAAAACGGCAGAGCCACGACCTCGACCGGCTCGTGGGTGCCGCGCACGTCCACCGCGACCGAGCCGCCGGCCGCCGCGTGGGCGGCGTCCACGTACGCGATCGCGATCGGCTTGCCGAGGGTGGGGGAGGGGGCGCCGGAGGTGATGCGCCCGATCACGGTGCCGTCGGTGGAGACCACCGCGTACTCGGCGCGCGGCACCCGGCGACCCTGCGAGACCAGGCCCACCAGGACCCGCGGCGGGTTGGACTCGGCCTTGGCGGCCGCCTCCTCGAGCGCCTTGCGCCCGACGAACTCGCCACCGTTGGTGGTCTTGTCGAAGCGCACCACGCGGCCCAGGCCCGCGTCGAAGGGGGTCAGCGAGGTGTCCAGCTCGTGCCCGTACAGCGGCATGCCGGCCTCCAGGCGCAGCGTGTCGCGGCAGGACAGGCCGGCCGGCACCAGGCCGACCGGGGTGCCGGCCTCGGTCAGCGCGGTCCACAGGTGGTCGGCGTCGGCGGGGGCGCAGAAGATCTCGAAGCCGTCCTCGCCGGTGTAGCCGGTGCGGGCCAGCCAGACGTCCTTGCCGGCCACCGTGGTGGGCAGCAGGGCGTAGTACTTGAGCGCCGGCAGGTCGGCCTCGGTGAGCGAGGAGAGGATGCCGTTGGCCTCGGGGCCCTGGACGGCGAGCAGCGCGTAGGCGTCCCGGTCGTCGCGCACCACGGCGTCGAAGCCGGCCGCGCGCTCGGTCAGCGCGTCCAGCACCACCTGGGCGTTGGAGGCGTTGGCGACGACCATGTACTCCTGCTCGCCGGTGCGGTAGACGATCAGGTCGTCCAGGATGCCGCCGTCCTCACGGCAGATCATCGTGTAGCGGGCGCGCAGCACGCCGAGCGCGGAGATGAAGCCGACCAGCGCGTGGTCGAGCAGCTCGCCGGCCTGCGGGCCGGTGACGGTGATCTCGCCCATGTGCGAGAGGTCGAAGAGACCGGCCTTCGTGCGGACGGCGAGGTGCTCCTCGCGCTCGCTGCCGTAGCGCAGCGGCATGTCCCAGCCGGCGAAGTCGGTCATGGTCGCGCCGAGCGAGCGGTGTCGGGCGTCGAGCGCGGTAAGGCGGGGTGCTGCCGTGGCGTCGGACATCGGGCCGGTTACTCCTAGGACGGTGGGCACTCAGGGACAGCGCGCGGGCCAGGGCCTGCGTGCGGACATGCGGGGGCGCGTTCTCCCCATCTGTCGTCAAACCTGAGAGCTTCACCACGCGCCCGATCCGGGGATGTCCCGAGAACAGGATGGCGCGGCTTGCACCGTGGGTGGGCGCACGGCACGGCCGTGTTCCACTTTCCAGATGTGCCTCGCCCACACGGTAGGGGTGCCTGAGAGATTCCGGGGAGGACTTGCTCCTTCGGCGCCGGCTGTGCCAAGGGCACTCCGGGCTCTCCCGCGCGGGTTCGAGCGGCCAGTATGAAGTTGGACGGCCCGGCACAGCCGTTCGGCACGGCGGACACGCATACGACGCGGACATCATGGCATGCCCGCCCGCGGGGCGGGAGAGGGGGCGGTCCGCGCGGGCCCGGGCTCGGTACGCTTCGGGTGGGCGGCCCGCACCCGAGCGGGCCGTGAGCGCCCGTCGAGCGGCGCACGAGCGGGCAGGGGCGGATGGGAACTGCGGGGTACGGCGCCACGGCGCCCGGGTGGGCCGAGCCGGGCCGGGCGCCCGCCGGCGGCGGTTGGCCCGCGAACGAGCTGGAGCAGGTGCTGACCGCCGCGCTGGGCGAGCCCGCCGCCACCGCGCGGGTGATCGAGGTGCTGGCCCGCAGCCAGGTGTGGATCCCGCTGCCGGCCGGCGCCGATCCGCAGGGACAGGCGCTGGACCTGCCGACCATCGAGCTGGCGGGCGTGCCCTACGTGCCGGTCTTCTCCTCCGAGGAGCAGTTCCTGCAGCACGCCCCGGGGCTGTCCTGCGCGGTGGCGCCGGTCTGGGAGTTCGCCCGCGGCCTGCCGCTGGGCATCGGCATCGCGGTCAACCCGCAGGCGCCGGTGGGGATCCCGGTGCCGCCCGAGGGGGTCGGCGAGCTGCGCCGCGGTCCGCAGGCGGACCGCTGGGGGGCGGTGGACGGCGTGCTGCAGGGGGCCGCGGTGCCGCAGGGCGCCCGGGTCGCGCTGCGCGAGCCGGAGCCGGCCGAGGAGCCGGTGGCGTTCCTGGCGGCGGTCCGCGCGGAGCTGGCCGCGCTGCCCGGCGTGCTGACGGCCCGCCGCGCGCTGGCGTCGGTCGAGGGCGAACCCACCGTGCTGTTCGTGGGCGTCCAGCTGGATCCGGCGGCGCCGGCCGATCCGGTGGAGGCCAACGCGGCGCTCGGCCGGGCGCTGGGCGCGGTCCTCCTGCCGGGCGGCGTGCACATCGTGCTGCTGGACCTGGCGGCCGACCCGGTGGTGGACTGGATGCTGCACCGGGTCCGACCGTTCTACGAGCGCTACCGGTGAGCTGAGGAGGACCCCGCGGCCCGCGGGCGGCACGTCGGCATGACGGCTGTCGGCCGGGCCCCGTAGGGTGCTGCCGAGTTCGGATGCGGCCCCACGGTGGGCCGGGGGCGAGGCGACGACCGGGACGACCCGGGCGGCTGGGACGACTGGAGAGGGCGCGGCGTGACGACGGGAGCGGCAGGCGCGGGACCGGGGCCGTGGGGCCAGGCCCCCGGCGCGGACCCGGGTGTCCTCGAGCGTGCCCTGCGCGAGGTCGCCCCGGAACGCTGGGACGCCTACGAGCAGGCCTTGGCCGCGCTGGCCGAGGGGCGGGTCTGGATGCTGCTGTGGCACGGCACGCCGGGCAGCCCGGACGCGCAGTACGGGAACATGGACATCGGCGGCCTGGGCTACGCGCCGGCCGCCACCTCACCCGAACAGCTCGCGGCCAGCGGCTGGGCGCGGGCGCACGAGGTCATCTCCGGGCGTGAGATCGCCGCCGCGCTCTACCGCACCCGCTGGGGCCTGTGGCTCAACCCGCACGCGCCCGGTGGCGGGGTCGGCGTGCCCTGGGCCGACCTGCGCCGGGTCGCGGCGGGCCTGGACCGGCTGCCGGCCGGTCCGCTGCGGCTGAGCGAGCCGCAGGTGCGCGCCGACCAGTTCTACGCGCTGCTGGAGCAGCAGGCGCCCTCGGTCCGGCCGGTGCGCGCGCTGCGCCGGGCCTGGGTGCAGCCGGTGGTCGGCGAGGCGTACCTGGCGATCGGCCTGGAGCTGTACGACACCTCGCCGCCGGCCGTGGAGGCGGTGCGCGCGCTGATGCAGCGGGCCATCGCCCAGGCGCCGCCGGGGCTGGCGGTCTCGACCGTGGCGATGAGCGACGAGTACGACCCGGTGGCGCTGTGGATGCACGCGCACGCCCGGCCGTTCTTCCACCGCGAGGCCACCCCCGCGCCGTACCCCGCGCAGCCCTACCCGGCCGCGCCCTACCCGCAGCCGTCCTACGGCTACCCGGCGACCGGTCACGGACAGCAACCACCCGGCACCGGCCACGCCTGGCCGCAACAGCCGTGGCCGGGCCGTCCGGGGCACTGAGCCCGGCCCTCCCCGCCTGCTGACATTTCGTCACTTCACCCCCCGTCGCCGGGACCTGGCGTCTCGAGCCACCGGCGGGGGGCGATCGGCATGCCCCGCGGCGGTTTAGCGATCTTGGTTGCCGGTAGATCACAGTTGGGCATCCTTCGATGGGCAGGTCTGGCGCAAGGCTGATGGCAGCGTGAAGAGTGCTGCGCACCGCACCAGCCGAGCAACCTGGACGGTATGGAGGGCAGTGCCTGACCTGGACCTGCGACTTTGTACCTGTGACAGGACGCCATGGGGCCGACCACGGTCGGCGAGGGGATCCCAACTGCCCATGACCACAAGCATCCAGAGCACCGAAAATGCTCCCCGCGAGCCCGGTGCCGACGCGGCCGCCGCGCCCGCCCGCACGATCGAGGGGCGTTCGCTGGGCCGGATCGCCTGGACGCGCTTCAAGCGCGACAAGGCGGCGATGGCCGGCGGGGTCGTGGTGATCCTGCTGGTGCTGCTCGCGGTGTTCGCCAAGCCGATCGAGGCACTGACCGGTCTCGACCCCAACGCCCAGAACCCGGACCTGCTGGACGCCAACCTCGGCGGTCTGCCACTGGGTTCGGCCGGCGGCATGAGCGGCAGCCACCTGCTGGGCCTGGACCCGTTGCTGGGCCGCGACGTGCTGGCCCGCATCATCGAGGGCTCCTGGGTCTCGCTGCTGGTCGCCTTCGGGGCGACCGTCCTGTCCAACACCATCGGCACCGTGCTCGGCGTCGTCGCCGGCTACTACGGCGGCTGGGTGGACACCGCGATCAGCCGGGTGATGGACACCTTCCTGGCCTTCCCGCTGCTGCTCTTCGCGATCTCCATCTCGGCCTCGCTGCAGGGCGGCGCGTTCGGCCTGCACGGCCTGCCGCTGCACATCGCGGTGCTCATCTTCGTGATCGGGTTCTTCAACTGGCCCTACATGGGCCGGATCGTGCGCGGGCAGACGCTCTCGCTGCGCGAGCGGGAGTTCGTCTTCGCGGCCCGCAGCCTGGGTGCCCGTGGCCCCTTCATCCTGTTCAAGGAGCTGCTGCCGAACCTGACCGGGCCGATCCTGGTCTACTCGACGCTGCTGATCCCGACCAACATCCTCTTCGAGGCCGCGCTGAGCTTCCTCGGCGTGGGCATCGAACCGCCCCAGGCCTCCTGGGGTGGCATGCTCAACGACGCGATCAAGTACTACCAGGTGGACCCCGCGTACATGGTGGTCCCCGGCCTGGCGATCTTCCTCACCGTGCTGGCCTTCAACCTGCTCGGCGACGGCCTGCGCGACGCCCTGGACCCGCGCAGCAACTGACCCTCACCCGAGGAACACGCAGGGCTTCCCATCCACAGGTTCACCACTTCCCCCAAAGGGGTTGATCCAGCGATGCATCGTTCCCGTACTCTCGCCCTGGCCGCGACGGCTGCCACCGTCGCGCTGGTGGTGAGCGGCTGCTCCAGCAGCAAGGGCGCCACCTCCGGCAGCTCCGGCAGCACGGTGGCCGGCCAGAACGCCGCGACCACCGGTGTCGTGAACGCCTCGGACCACAAGGGCGGCACGGTCACCTACGAGATGAAGGGCACCCCGGACTCCCTCGATCCGGGTAACACCTACTACGCCTACATCTACAACTTCTCGCGGCTGTACGCCCGTTCGCTCACGACCTTCGCCCCCGGCGCGGGCAAGGACGGCAACAAGCTGGCTCCCGACCTGGCGACCGGCCTCGGCCAGGTCAGCTCGGACGGTCTGACCTGGACCTACAAGCTGCGCGCCGGCCTGAAGTTCGACGACGGCACCCCGATCAGCTCCAAGGACGTCAAGTACGCGGTCGAGCGCAGCAACTTCGCGCCCGACGTGAACTCCAACGGGCCGGTCTACTTCCACGACCTGCTGGTGGACAACGCCACGCCGTACCAGGGCCCGTACAAGGACAAGAGCGACGGCGGGCTGGCGTCCATCGCGACCCCGGACGACACCACCATCGTCTTCCACCTCAAGCACCCGTTCGCGGACTTCGACTACCTGGTCAGCGCCCCGCAGACGGCCCCGGTGCCGGCGGCCAAGGACGACGGCGCGGGCTACGTCAAGCACATCGTCTCCAGCGGCTCCTACAAGTTCCAGTCCTACGACGACGGCAAGGGCGCCGAGCTGGTGCCCAACACCAACTGGGACGCGAGCACCGACCCGATCCGCAAGCAGCTCGCGGACAAGATCGTGCTGAAGATGAACATCGACCAGGCCACCATCGACCAGGACCTGATCGCCGGCAACGCCCAGGTCGACCTGGTCGGCGGCGGCGTCGACCCGCAGACCCAGGCGAAGATCCTGCTGGACTCCAAGCTCAAGGGTCAGACCGACAACGCCTACGGCGGCCGGCTGGTCTACATGGCGCTGAACACCCAGGTCGCGCCGCTGAACAACGCCGACTGCCGCAAGGCCGTCCAGTACGCGATCGACAAGACCGCCGTGCAGACCGCCGAGGGCGGCCCGCTGCGCGGGGCGATCGCCACCTCCGTGCTGCCGCCCGACATCCCGGGCCACCAGGACATCAACCCCTACGCCACCGCCGGTGACAAGGGCGACGTGGCCAAGGCCAAGGCGGCGCTGACCGCCTGTGGGCAGCCGAACGGCTTCAAGACCACCATCATCGCCCGCAGCGAGCGCGCCACCGAGATCGCCGCCGCCACCGCCATCCAGAACTCGCTGGCCAAGGTGGGCATCACGCTGGACATCCAGCAGTTCCCGCAGGGCAAGTACTTCTCCGACTACGCGGGCGTGCCGGACTACATCAACAAGAACAACGTCGGCATGATGATGATGCAGT
Source organism: Kitasatospora nipponensis (assembly GCF_039528135.1). Classification (NCBI taxonomy): domain Bacteria; kingdom Bacillati; phylum Actinomycetota; class Actinomycetes; order Kitasatosporales; family Streptomycetaceae; genus Kitasatospora; species Kitasatospora nipponensis. The sequence continues at coordinate 15,271 of NZ_BAAALF010000043.1, forward strand.
GGGGCGCCGACTGGCCGACCGGCTACGGCTTCCTGCAGCAGATCGTCGACAGCCGGGCCATCAAGGCCTCCGGCAACAGCAACCTGGCCCAGCTGAGCGACCCGGCGATCGACAAGCTGATCGACGACGCGGCGATCAACCCCGACACCGCGGCCCGTGAGAAGGACTACGCGCAGATCGACGCGCAGACCATGGCGGACGCGGCGTACGTGCCGCTCACCGACTTCAAGGTCTTCCTCTACCGCTCGTCCAGCGCCACCAACCTGGTCTCCACCTCGGCGTTCAGCGGTGAGTACGACTACCTCAACATCGGCACCAACAAGTAAGAGCCTGGCTCCACATCCCTGAAGGCAGGTGAAGGCAAGCGGAGCCGGCCCCGGGTCGGGCGCCCCACCAGGGCGCCCGACCCGGGGCGGGGCACCGGAGCCGTCCAACTGTGTTGGCCTACATCATTCGCAGGACCCTCGCCGCACTGGTGCTGCTCCTGGTCGTCAGTGCCGTCACCTTCGGCATCTTCTTCCTGCTGCCCAAGCTGGCGGGGGAGACCACCGACCAGCTCGCGGCCCAGTACATCGGCAAGAACCCGACCCCCGAGGCGCTGGCCGCGGTCAAGCGCAACCTCGGCTTCGACCAGCCCGTCTACGTGCAGTTCGGGCGGTTCGTCAAGCAGCTGTTCGTCGGGGCGCAGTACAAGTTCGGCCCCAACCCGGTCACCTGCCACGTGCCGTGCTTCGGGTACTCGTTCAAGAACCACGTCGAGGTCTGGCCGGAGATCCGGACCCGGCTGCCGGTGACGTTCTCGCTGGCGCTGGGCGCGGCGGTGCTCTGGGTGCTCGCCGGTGTCGCCACCGGCGTGGTCTCGGCGCTGCGGCCCAAGTCGGTCTTCGACCGTGTCTCGATGGGCGTGGCGCTGGCCGGCGTCTCGGTGCCGATCTTCTTCACCGGCGCCCTGCTGCTCTTCCTCTTCAGCTACCAGTGGCCCGTCTTCGACAACCTGCACTACGTCGACTTCATCAGCAACCCGCTGATGTGGGCGCGCAACCTGGTGCTGCCGTGGATCTCGCTGGCCTTCCTCTACTCCGCGCTCTACGCCCGGCTCACCCGGGCCGGGATGCTGGAGACGATGAGCGAGGACTACATCCGCACCGCCCGCGCCAAGGGCCTGCACGAGCGCCAGGTGGTGGTCCGGCACGGACTGCGCGCCGCGCTCACCCCGATCCTGACCATCTTCGGCATGGACCTGGGACTGCTGCTGGGCGGCGCGGTGATCACCGAGCAGGTCTTCTCGTTGCAGGGCATCGGCTTCTTCGCGGTCTCCGCGATCTCCGACAACGACCTGCCCAAGATCCTCGGCGTGACCCTGGTGGCCGCCTTCTTCATCGTCCTGTGCAACCTCCTGGTTGACCTCCTGTACGCCGCCGTCGACCCCCGCGTGAGGCTGTCGTGACCGTCGAGCTCGAACCGCAGCCCGATGCGGGCTTCCTGTCCGTGCGTGATCTGCGCATCCACTTCGACACCGACGACGGGCTGGTCAAGTCCGTCGACGGGGTCAGCTTCGACCTGGAGCGCGGGCGCACCCTGGGCATCGTCGGCGAGTCCGGTTCGGGCAAGTCGGTCACCTCCCTGGGCATCATGGGCCTGCACCGCTCCAAGCGGGCCAAGATCAGCGGCCGGATCTGGCTGGAGGGCGAGGAGCTGGTCACCGCCGAGCCCGAGCGGGTGCGCCGGCTGCGCGGCCGCTCGATGGCGATGATCTTCCAGGACCCGCTCACCGCGATGCACCCGTACTACACGGTCGGCCAGCAGATCGTGGAGGCCTACCGGGTGCACAACCCGCAGGCGTCCAAGAGGGCGGCCCGCACCCGGGCGATCGAGATGCTCGACCGGGTCGGCATCCCGCAGCCGGACAAGCGGGTGGACGACTACCCGCACCAGTTCTCCGGCGGCATGCGCCAGCGCGCGATGATCGCGATGGCCCTGGTCAACGACCCCTCGCTGCTGATCGCCGACGAGCCGACCACCGCGCTGGACGTCACCGTCCAGGCGCAGATCCTGGACCTGATCCGGGACCTGCAGAAGGAGTTCGGCTCGGCCGTCATCATCATCACCCACGACCTGGGCGTGGTGGCCGAGTTGGCCGACGACATCCTGGTGATGTACGCCGGGCGGTGCGTGGAGCGCGGGCCGGCCGCCACCCTCTTCGACGCGCCCGAACACCCCTACACCTGGGGCCTGCTGGGCTCCATGCCCCGGCTGGACCGGGCCCTGCAGGAGCGCCTGATCCCGGTCCGCGGCACCCCGCCGAGCCTGATCAACGTGCCGAGCGGCTGCGCCTTCCACCCGCGCTGCCCGTTCGCCGAGCGCACCGGCGGGCGCTCGGGGACCGAACGCCCGGTGCTGACCGAGACCACGGCCGGGCACCACGCCGCCTGCCACCTGCCGGCCGCCGAGCGGCACCGGATCTTCACCGACGAGATCGCGCCACTGCTGTGAACGGCACCACGCGTCCGGTGAACCATTCTCTGCTCGTGAACCACCTGGAGACCAAGGCATCATGACGGATACTCAGGCGGCGTCGGTACCGGCCCCCACGCCCTCCCCGGAGGGCGGGCCGCTGCTGCGGGTCACCGACCTGCAGCGGCACTTCCCCATCAACCGCGGGCTGTTGCGCCGCCAGGTCGGCGCGGTGCGCGCGGTGGACGGGATCTCCTTCGAGGTGCGCGCCGGCGAAACCCTGGGCGTGGTGGGGGAGTCGGGCTGCGGCAAGTCCACGATGGGCCGGCTCATCACGCGGCTGGACGAACCCACCGGTGGGAAGATCGAGTTCGAGGGTCACGACATCACCCACCTGAGCACCGGCGCGATGCGGCCGCTGCGCAAGGACCTGCAGATCATCTTCCAGGACCCGTACTCCTCGCTGAACCCCCGGCACACGGTGGGCACCATCGTCGGCGCGCCGTTCCGGCTGCAGAAGGTGGCCACCGAGGGCGGCGTGAAGAAGGCGGTGCAGGAGCTGCTGGAGCTGTGCGGGCTCAGCCCCGAGCACTACAACCGCTACCCGCACGAGTTCTCCGGCGGCCAGCGCCAGCGGATCGGCATCGCGCGGGCGCTGGCGCTGCGCCCCAAGATGATCGTGGCCGACGAGCCGGTCTCCGCCCTGGACGTCTCGATCCAGGCGCAGGTGGTCAACCTGCTGGACGACCTGCAGCGCGAGCTCGGCCTCACCTACCTGATCATCGCGCACGACCTCTCGGTGGTGCGGCACGTCTCGGACCGGGTGGCGGTGATGTACCTGGGCAAGATCGTCGAGATCGCCGACCGGGACACCCTCTACGCCGGGCCGGCCCACCCCTACACCGTCGCGCTGCTCTCCGCCGTCCCGGTGCCCGACCCGCGCCGCAAGGAGCGCCGCGAGCGGATCCTGCTGACCGGGGACGTCCCCTCGCCGATCAACCCGCCCAGCGGCTGCCGCTTCCGGACCCGCTGCTGGAAGGCGCAGGACGTCTGCGCCAGCCAGGAGCCGCCGCTGGTGGCGCTCGCCACCGGGCACGAGGTGGCCTGCCACTTCCCGGAGACCGCGCCGCCGGCGCCCGGCGAGCCGAAGGACCTGGCCCGGGCGTAGCCGCCGCCGGGCGGACCCTCCTGGTCGGGAGGGTCCGCCGGCCGCGCCAATCCGGTCGGATTCGGTCAAAATACGGTCGGACATGGACACTGACCGGGTGACCTCGCAGATTTTCTCGCCCGACGTGCAGCAGCCGCTCGACCTGTTCGGCATCTTCGTCTTCGCCCTGTCGGGCGGCCTGCTCGCGGTGCGCAAGAACATGGACATCTTCGGCATCTGCGTCCTGGCCGAGGCCACCGCGCTGGGCGGCGGCGTCATGCGCGACCTGCTGATCGGCGCCGTCCCGCCGGTGGCCTTCACCAACCTGGGCTACTTCCTCACCCCCCTGGTGGCCGGCCTGGTGGTCTTCTTCCTGCACCCCGAGGTGGAGCGGATCAACCGCGCGGTGCAGACCCTGGACGCGCTGGGTCTGGGGCTCTTCTGCGTCACCGGCACCGCCAAGGCGCACGACTACGGGCTCGGCTCGGTGGCCTCGGTGGCGCTGGGGATGCTGACCGCGGCCGGCGGCGGGGTGATCCGCGACGTGCTGGCGCAGGACCCGCCCGCGCTGCTGCGCTGGGACCGGGAGATCTACGCGGTGCCCGCGCTGGTCGGCGCGACCATGGTGGCGGTGCTGATCGCGCTGGACGACCTGACCACGTTCACCGCCAGCAGCGCCGCGATGATCGCCTTCGTGCTGCGGATGCTCGCGCTCAGGTATGGCTGGCGCGCACCGCGTGCTTGGCACCGCAACGGTTCTCGCACCAGCGAGGAGTAGGCGAGCCGCCGTAGGCCAGCGAGATCGCCTCCACCGTGCAGAGCAGTTCGGGCAGCAGCCGGTTGAGCTCGCCGACCGGGGCGACGGCGGTGGGCGCGGAGATCGCGCAGGCCGCGATGGCCTTGCCGTCGATGCCCTTGATCGGGGCGGCCAGGCAGTTCACCGTCTCCTCGTACTCGGCCTGGTCCAGCGCCCAGCCCTGCCGGCCGACCGCGACCAGTTCGGCCCGCAGCTCCTGCGCGGACCGGGTGCCGCGCGGGCCGCGGGCCGGCGGCTCGTAGCCCTCGAGCGCGGCCGTCAGCTGATCCTGCGCCAGATCGGCCAGCAGGACCCGGCCCACCGCGGTGGCGGCGGCCGGCCCGCGCCGGCCGATCCGCGAGGAGGCGCCGAGCCAGGAGTCGGGGCCGGGCGGGTAGCGGCTCTCCACCTTGTCCACGTAGAGCACCTCGCTGCCCTCCAGTACCGCCAGGTGCACGGTGTGGCCGTACCGCTCGCTGAGCGAGGCGAGGTAGGGGGCGGAGACCTGGCGGACGTCGATGCCCTCCAGCGCGGTCTGCGCCAGCGAGAGCAACCGGCCGCCGAGCCGGTAGCGGTGGTCGGACTGGCGGTGCACGAAGCCGTGCTCCTCCAGCGTGCGCAGCAGCCGCAGGGCGGTGGACTTGTGGACCCCGACGGTGTTGGCGGCCTGCTCCAGCGAGGCCGGGCCCTCGCCCAGCGAGGCCAGGATCGTCAGCGCCCGGTCGACGGTCTGCGACATGCCCGACCCACCCTTCCCCGCCCTGTCCGCGGCCGGCCCACGGGCTGTGTGAGCCAGGAGGCTAACCGGGGCGTTGCACACCGTGCAATGGCCAAATCGTGACCATCCGCGGGCCCTTGACCGGGCGGGCCCGGGCGGGGCCTACACTGGTGCAGCCATGCCATACCTTGACCATGCGGCCACCACCCCGATGCTCCCCGAGGCGATCGCCGCGATGACGGCGCACCTCGGTGTCACCGGCAACGCCTCGTCCCTGCACGCCGCCGGCCGCCGCGCCCGCCGGGTGGTCGAGGAGTCCCGCGAGTCGCTCGCCGCCTCGCTCGGCGCCCGTCCGAGCGAGATCGTGCTGACCGGTGGCGGCACCGAATCGGACAACCTCGCCGTCAAGGGCCTGTACTGGGCCCGCCGCGACGCCGACCCGGCCCGCACCCGGGTGCTCTGCAGCCCGGTGGAGCACCACGCGGTGCTGGACGCGGTGCAGTGGCTGGCCGAGCACGAGGGCGCCCGGGTCGAGTTCCTGCCGGTGGACGCGCTGGGCCGGGTGCACCCCCAGGCGCTGCGCGAGGCCGTCGAGCGCGATGTCGCCTCCGTCGCGCTGATCACCGTGATGTGGGCCAACAACGAGATCGGCACCCTCCAGCCGATCACCGAACTGAGCGCCATCGCCCGCGAGTTCGGCATCCCGATGCACGCCGACGCGGTGCAGGCGCTCGGTCAGGTGCCGGTCTCCTTCGCCGACTCCGGGCTGGACGCGCTGACCGTCACCGGCCACAAGATCGGCGGACCGTACGGGGTCGGCGCGCTGCTGCTGTCGCGCGGCGTCGCCCCGGTGCCGGTGCTGCACGGCGGTGGCCAGCAGCGCGACGTGCGCTCCACCGCGCTGGACGTGCCCGCCGCCGCCGGCTTCGCGGCCGCCGCCGCGCTGGCCGTCCGGCGCCGCGCCGAGCACGCCGAGACGGTCGGCGCGCTGCGCGCCGAGCTGATCGCCCGGATCCGCGCCGCGGTGCCGGACGCGGTGCCCTCCGGCGACCCGGCCGGCGCCGGCCGGCTGCCCGCCAACGCGCACTTCTCCTTCCCCGACTGCGAGGGCGACGCGCTGCTGATGCTGCTGGACGCGGCCGGCATCGAGGTCTCCACCGGCTCGGCCTGCTCGGCCGGCGTCCCCCAGCCCAGCCACGTGCTGCTGGCGCTGGGCGCCGACGCCCGGCTCGCCCGCTCCTCGCTGCGCTTCTCGCTGGGCCACACCTCGACCAAGGCGGACGTGGACGCGCTGGCCGAGGCGATCGGCCCGGTGGTCAGCCGGGCCCGCGGCGCGGGCCAGCGCTGATCGGGGCCGGCCCCCCGCCCGGACGGCCACCCGCCCGCTCGGTCGCCCGTTCGGGCCGCCGCCCGGACGCCGGGAAGCAGGCTGCGGGCACCCCGTACCCTGGAACGCACTATGACTGACTTTCCTGGCGCCCCGACGGGCCCGTCCAACGGTCCCCGCCTGCGCGTGCTGGCCGCGATGTCCGGCGGGGTCGACTCCGCCGTGGCCGCCGCGCGCGCGGCCGAGGCCGGGCACGAGGTCACCGGCGTGCACCTGGCGCTCTCCGGCAACCCGCAGTCGTTCCGCACCGGCGCGCGCGGCTGCTGCACCCTGGAGGACTCCCGCGACGCCCGGCGGGCCGCCGACGTGATCGGCATCCCGTTCTACGTCTGGGACCTCGCCGAGCGCTTCCGCGAGGACGTGATCGACGACTTCGTCGCCGAGTACGCGGCCGGCCGCACCCCCAACCCGTGCCTGCGCTGCAACGAGAAGATCAAGTTCGCCGCGCTGCTGGACAAGGCGATCGCGCTGGGCTTCGACGCGGTCTGCACCGGGCACTACGCGCGGATCCTCGAAGGCCCCACCGGCACGCGCGAGTTGCACCGCGCGGTGGACGCCGCCAAGGACCAGTCGTACGTGCTGGGCGTGCTGGACGCCGAGCAGTTGGCGCACGCGCTCTTCCCGCTGGGCGACACCACCAAGGACGAGATCCGCCGGGAGGCCGAGCGCCGCGGCCTGGCGGTGGCGAAGAAGCCGGACAGCCACGACATCTGCTTCATCGCCGACGGCGACACCCAGGGCTTCCTGGCCAAGCACCTGGGCACCGCCGCCGGCGACATCCTGGACGCCGACGGCAGCAAGCTCGGCGAGCACGACGGTGCCTACGGCTTCACCATCGGCCAGCGCAAGGGCCTGCGGATCGGGCGCCCGGCGGCCGACGGCAAGCCGCGCTATGTGCTCGACATCTCGCCGGTGAACAACACGGTGACGGTCGGCCCGGTGGAGGGGCTGGACGTGCTGGCGCTCACCGCGATCAGGCCGCGCTGGTGCGAGGGGCGCCCGCCCGCCGCCGGCGCCTACGGCGCGCAGCTGCGGGCGCACGGCGAGGAGGTGCCGGTCAGCGCCGAGGTGGTCGACGGCGAGCTGCGGGTGCGCCTGGAGCGCGCGGTGCGCGGCGTCGCGCCGGGCCAGGCCGTGGTGCTCTACGACGGCACCCGGGTGGTCGGCTCGGCCACCATCGCCGCCACCGAGCGGGGCCCGGTGGGCGTGGATCCGGTGGCCGCGGATATCGGGTGATCGCCCGGCGGCCGGCGTGATAGACCTTTCAGCACCATGAACATCTGCGTCTTCTGCTCCGCGTACTCGCTCGACGAGCGCTACTCCGCCCCCGCCGCCGAGTTCGCCCGGCTGCTGGGGCACGGCGGGCACACCCTGGTCTGGGGCGGCTCGAACGCCGGCCTGATGGGCGTGCTCGCCGACGGCGTGAAGGAGGCCGGCGGCCGGCTGGTGGGGGTCCTGGTCGAGCTGCTCGCGCACAAGGGCTACCAGGGCGCGGACGAGCTGGTGATGACCCGCGACCTGGCCGAGCGCAAGGCGCAGCTGCTGATGCGCGCCGACGCCGTGGTGGTGCTGGTCGGCGGCCTGGGCACGCTCGACGAGGTCACCGAGGTGCTGGAGCTCAAGAAGCACGCCCTGCACGACAAGCCCGTCGTGGTGCTGGACACCACCGGCTTCTACGACGGCCTGCGCAGCCAGCTGGAGCGGATGGACGCCGAGGGCTTCCTGCCCCGCCCGCTGGCCGAGTTGATCACCTTCGCCGGTTCCCCGGCCGAGGCCCTCGCCCTTCTCGCCCCTGCTTCGGAGTGACCCCATGGCTACCCATCTGATCACCGGCGCGGGCTCCGGCATCGGCGCCGTCCTCGCCCAGCGGCTCACCGAGCGCGGCGACGAGGTCTGGCTGCTGGCCCGCAACGCCAAGCGCGCCGCCGAGCTGCGCCACGCCTTCCCCACCGCGCAGACCCTCATCGGCGACCTCGCCGACCCGGCCCGGCTCTCCTGGGCGCTGGGCAACCAGACCCAGCCGGTCGAGCTGGACTCGCTGCTGCACGTGGCGGGCACGGTCGAACTCGGCCCGGTCGGCGACACCCCGGTCAAGGTCTGGAACGAGACCCTGGCGATCAACCTGGTCGCCCCCGCCGAGCTCACCCGGCTCTTCCTGCCCCAGCTGCGGATCACCCGCGGCCACGTGGTCTTCGTCAACTCCGGCGCGGGCCTGAACGCGCACGCCGAGTGGGGCTCCTACGCCGCGAGCAAGTTCGGCCTGCGCGCGCTGGCCGACTCGCTGCGCCACGAGGAGCACCCGGCCGGCGTGCGGGTCACCACCGTCTACCCGGGCCGCACCGCCACCCCGATGCAGCTCAAGGTGCACCAGCAGGAGGGCGCCGACTACGACCCGGACCGCTGGATCGCCCCGGAGTCGGTGGCCACCGCCGTCGTCACCGCGCTGGACCTGCCGCGGGACGCCGAGATCACCGAGGTGACGGTCCGCCCGGGACGGTGAGCGGGACGAAGGGGTCCTGAATCTCCGTTAGAGTCTCTGCGCCAGACAGAGATGATCACCACGGGGGATTCCTTCATGCGCACTTCCACGCTGCTTCGCGCTGCCGTTCCGGCGGCGGCGCTGGCCCTGCTGCTCACCGGCTGCGGGCCGGACGAGACCCCGGCCCCGGCCGGCGCCTCCTCGGCGGCGCCGTCCGCGGCGGCCTCCTCGGCCGCGCCGTCCAAGAGCGCCGCCGCGCCCTCGAAGGGTGGTGCCGCACCGTCCACCTCCGCCGGGGCCTCCGCTCCGGCGAGCTCGGCGCCGGGCGGCCCGGGCGCCGGCTTCGCGGCGGCCCTGGCGCCGTCCGCGCAGGCCCAGGGCGTCTACAGCGACCACCAGAAGGGCGACATCTCGCTCACCATCGGCCCGGTGAAGGTGGTCAAGGGCGACGTCGCCGACCTGGCCAAGTTCGCCAAGGCGGCCGACCTCGCCGGCAAGACGCCGTACTACGTCTCGGTGAGCTACACCCACACCGGCGGCAACGGCCTCTTCGAGCCGTACTTCAACGCCCAGCTGCGGGCGATGGTCAGCGACACCGACCAGGCGCCCAAGATCGACCTGCTGAGCGGCTTCCCGCAGTGCCAGAGTGACGTGCCCAAGGGCGGCGCCGACTTCGTCAAGGGCCAGACCGAGCACGAGTGCGCGATCTACCTGGCTCCCAGCGACAAGCCGCTGAAGTACGTGCTCTGGGTCAACAAGAGCGGCGCCCCGCTCGCCTGGAAGGCGAGCTGACCGACCCCGCGGGCGCCCGCCGTGCCCGCCGGGGGGGGACCGGGGGGGCGGCGAGCTGACCGACCCCGCGGGCGCCCGCCGTCCCCCCGGTCCACCGCCGGCGGGCACGGCGGGCGCCGCGCGTTCTCGTAGGCTTCGGCTGTGACCACCGATCTCTCCTTCCCCGCCCTGCTCGGCGCCGCCACCGGTGTCGGCTCGATGCCCGGTACCGACGCCCGGGAGGCCGCTCGCACCGCGGTGGGTGCGCTCGAGCAGCTCCCGTTCCTGCCCGAGCTGCCCGCCCGCGGGCCCGGCGCCGACATGATCGGCCGCTCGGCCGGGCTGCTCGTCGAGCTCTTCGCGCAGACCGAGCCCAGCGGCTGGCGGTTCGCCGACCGGCCGGGCCGCGACACCCGGCGGGCGCACTCCTGGCTCGGCGAGGACCTCGACGCGCTGGAGGAGTTCACCCAGGGGTACACCGGCGCGCTCAAGGTCCAGGCCGTCGGCCCGTGGACGCTGGCCGCCTCCATCGAGCTCAAGTACGGCGAGAAGGCGCTCGCCGACCGCGGCGCCTGCCGCGACATCGCCGGCTCGCTCACCGAGGGCCTGCGCCGCCACCTCGCGGAGCTGCGCCGCCGGGTCCCCGGCGCGCAGCTCGTCCTCCAGCTGGACGAGCCCTCGCTGCCCGCGGTGCTCACCGGCGGGGTGAAGACCGCCAGCGGCTTCCAGCGGCTGCGCTCGGTGGACCGGCAGGTGGCCGAGGAGGTGCTGCGTTCGGTGATCGGCGCGCTGAAGACCCCCACGGTCGTCCACTGCTGCGCGCCCGGGGTGCCAATCCCCTTGCTGCGCCGGGCCGGTGTGGCCGGGGTCTCGCTCGACTTCGAGCTGCTGACAGAGCGTGAGGACGAGGTGATCGGCGAGGCGGTCGAGGCCGGCACGGTGATCCTCGCCGGAGTGGTGCCCGCCACGGACGGGGGATTGTCGGACCCGGCCGGTAATGTCGCGGGTGTCAGGACGTTGTGGCGCAGGCTCGGGCTCGATCCGGAACTGCTGGGACGCCGCGTGCTGGTGACGCCGACCTGCGGGCTGGCGGGCGCGAGCCCGGCCTACGCGCGCACCGCGTTGTCACTCAGTGTGAGGGGTGCCCAGAGCCTGGTGGACAACCCGGAGTGAGACGGTAGGAGGCTTCACGGTGGTGGCTGTCGAGAGCTGGGACGAGGTCCCCGCGCAGGCGCGCAGGCGGCACGCTGAGCTCGCGGCCGAGGTCGAGGAGCACCGCGTCCGCTACTACGAGCAGGACGCGCCGATCGTCAGCGACGCCGAGTTCGACACGCTGATGCGCGAACTGGAGGCGCTGGAGGCCGAGCACCCGGTGCTGGTCACCCCGGACTCGCCGACCCAGAAGGTGGGCGGCGCCGCGGCCGAGGGCTTCGCCAAGGTCGAGCACCGCGAGCGCCTGCTCAGCCTGGACAACGCGATGGACGACGAGGAGCTCGCCGAGTGGGCCGAGCGCGTCGCCCGCGAGCTGGACGGCATCGACTACCACTACCTCTGCGAGCTCAAGGTGGACGGCCTGGCCGTCAACCTCACCTACGAGCACGGCCGCCTGGTGCTCGCCGCCACCCGCGGCACCGGCCGGGTCGGCGAGGACATCACCGCCAACGTGCGCACCATCAAGGAGATCCCGCACCAGCTGCGGGGCGAGAACATCCCGGCGCTGGTGGAGATCCGCGGGGAGGTCTACCTGCCCACCGAGGCGTTCGCCGAGCTCAACGCCTCGCTCGCGGCGGAGAACGACCGCCGCCGGGCCGAGAACGAGGAGCGCGCGAGTCAGGGCCGGCGCCCGCACGCGCTGCTGCGCCTGTTCGCCAACCCCCGCAACGCCGCCGCCGGTTCGCTGCGGATGAAGGACCCGCAGGTCACCGCCTCGCGTCCGCTGCACATGGTGGTGCACGGCATCGGCGCCCGGGAGGGCTTCGACATCGACTGCCAGTCGCACGCCTACCGGTTGCTGCACGACTGGGGTCTGCCCACCGCCCGGCACAACCGGGTGGTGGGCACCCTGGACGAGGTCCGCGCCTTCATCCGGCAGTTCGGCGAGCAGCGGCACTCGGTGGAGCACGAGATCGACGGCGTGGTCGTCAAGGTGGACGAGATCGCGCTGCAGGGCCGGCTCGGCGCCACCTCCAAGTCGCCGCGCTGGGCGATCGCCTGGAAGTACCCGCCGGAGGAGGTCACCGCCAGGCTGGCCCGGATCCAGGTCGGCATCGGGCGCACCGGCCGGGCCACCCCGTACGCGGTGCTGGCCGAGCCGGTGAAGGTGGCCGGCTCGATGGTGCAGTACGCCACCCTGCACAACCAGGAGGTGGTGAAGGCCAAGGGCGTGCTGCTGGGCGACACCGTCGTGCTGCGCAAGGCCGGTGACGTGATCCCGGAGATCCTCGGCCCGGTGGAGGACCTGCGGGACGGCACCGAGCGCGCGTTCGTGATGCCCAGCCACTGCCACGAGTGCGGCGCGCAGCTGCGCCCGATGTCCGAGGGCGACATCGACCTGCGCTGCCCCAACGCCCAGTTCTGCCCGGCCCAGGTCCGCGAGCGGATCGCCTACCTGGGCGGTCGCGAGTCGCTGGACATCGACGGCCTGGGCTACGTGGCGGCCACCGCGCTCACCCAGCCGCTGGAGCCCAAGGAGCCGCCCGTCAAGAACGAGGGGGACATCTTCGGCCTGACTCTCGACCAGCTGTTGCCGATCAAGGTGCTGGTTCGCGACCAGAAGACCGGAATGCCCAAGTTGGACGACGCGACGGGTCAGGAGAAGCAGGTCACGTTCTTCGCCAACCTGAAGGGCGAGCCGAAGAAGGCCGCCGGGCTGCTGCTGACGAACCTGGCGGGGGCCCGCGAGCGTCCGCTCTGGCGCTACCTCAACGGCCTGTCGATCCGTCACGTCGGCCCGGTGGCGGCCCAGGCGCTGGCCCGCGAGTTCCGCGACCTGGACGCGATCTTCGCCGCCTCCGAGGAGCAGCTGGCCGCCACCGAGGGCGTCGGGCCGATCATCGCGCGCTCGATCCTGGAGTGGTTCGAGGAGGACTGGCACCGCGAGGTGCTGCGGAAATGGCGCGAGGCGGGGGTGCGCTTCACCGAGGAGGCCCCCGCGGAGGAGGCCGATCGCCCGCTGGAGGGGCTCACCGTGGTGGTCACCGGGACGCTGGCCGGGCACACCCGGGACGGCGCCAAGGAGGCCTTGGTCAGTCGGGGCGCGAAGGTGACCGGTTCGGTGTCGAAGAAGACCGATTTCGTGGTCGCCGGTGACAATCCCGGGTCCAAGTACGACAAGGCCGTCCAGCTCAATCTGCCGCTGCTGGACGACGAGGGCTTCACCGTGCTGCTCGAGGCCGGCCCGGCCGCGGCTCGCGCGCACCTCGGGCTGCCCGCGCTGGAGGAGCCGGCCGCGGAGCCGGCCGCCGAACCGCAGCAGGTAACCCCCGCGGAGGCTGACCAGGGCTGACGTGTCCCTCTTGTTACCGTGCTGATGCCCCGTCAGCGGGGTGCCGGGGCGCCAAACAGGGCATCGTGTCACTGTGCGGCGCCGGATCCCTGCTGGCGTGCTCCCGGATGACCGAAAGTCCGCCCCCGCACTGGGCGCGGACTTACCCTGGAGTGCAACAGCGTGTCAGCAGGAGTGGGGGCACCGGGTTCGTCCGGCGCCGACAGGGGCGCTTCCCGGCTGAGACCGACTGGCACTCGATCAGGAGTGCCAGGGCCGACCGTTCTTCGAGTCGGTTCCAGCCGCTATGCGGCCTGGCGGGGGCGGGCCTGACGGAGGACAGGGCGTATGGATCGTTCGACCGGCGGTGCGTTGACGCGCCCGCCGCAGGGGGTGGCGGGCGCGGTCCTGCTGCTCGGTGTGCTGCTGGCCGGGGCCGCACCGCTGATCCCGCTGGCCGTCCTGGTGAGCCGTCACGAGCCGGAGCTGCTGCCGCTCTTCGCGGTTCCGCTGGCCGTCCTGGTGGCGGCCTGGCGGATCGCCCGCGACCGGGCCCGCGACCAGCTCACCGATCCACTGACCGGGCTGCCGAACCGTCACGCCCTGTTGCTGGCCGCGCAGGAGGCCATCGCCGACCACCAGGACGAGGCGGACTACAGCGTCGGACTGATCCTGCTCGACCTCGACCGGTTCCGGTCGCTCAACGACACGCTCGGGCACGCCGCCGGCGACCGGCTGCTGGTGCACATCGGGCGCCGGCTGCACCGGGTGCTGCGCGGCGGCCACCTCGACCCGACCGGCCCGATCAAGGGCGCGCCGGCCGCGGCCGCCCCCTCGGGCGCCGCCGACCGGCGCCGCGACACCGAGGAACTGCTGGCCGCGCTGCCGTCGGCCGCCGAGGGCGGCCGGCGCGCGGTGGTCGCCCGGATGGGCGGCGACGAGTTCGCCGTGCTGCTCCCCGGGGTCGGCCGCGCCGACACGCTGGAGCGCCTCGCCAAGACCCTGATCGCCGAACTCGCCGCCCCGATCCGCCTCGACGGCCTGCTGCTGGTGCTGGAGGCGACCGCCGGCGTCTGCGTCTACCCCCAGCACGCCGGAAGCGCAGAATCGTTGCTGCGCCGCGCCGACGTCGCGATGGGCCACGCCCAGCGCGGCCGCACCGGCGTCGAGCGCTACGACCACTCCCAGGACGCCGACACGCCCTACCGGATCGGCCTGCTCGGCGACCTGCGCCGGGCGCTGGAGACCGGCGAGGTGCAGCTGCACTACCAGCCCAAGGTGGCCTTCGACGGCCGGGTGGTGGGCCTGGAGGCGCTGCTGCGCTGGGAGCGCCCCGGCTGCGGCAAGGTCTCGCCGGACGAGTTCGTGGGCCTGGCCGAGTCCAGCGGTCTGATGCCGCGGCTGACCGACTACGTCCTGGAGGCCGCGATCGGCCAGCTCGCCACCTGGCGCTCGCAGGGCCTCCAGGTGCAGGTGGCGGTCAACGTCTCGCCGCGCGACGTGCTCAACCCCGGCTTCGCCGAGCGGGTGGCGGGCCACCTGGCCCGCCACCAGGTCCCCGCCCACGCGCTCCAGCTGGAGATCACCGAGCGGCTGCTGCTGGACGACTCGCGCCTGGCCGCCGACACCCTGGCCGAACTGCGCGGCCACGGCGTGGGGATGTCGCTGGACGACTTCGGCACCGGCCACTCCTCGCTGGTGCGGCTGCGCAGCCTGCCGGTCGGCGAGTTGAAGATCGACCGCTCCTTCGTCTCGCGGATGGTCGCCGACGACCACGACGCCGCCGTGGTCCGCTGCTCGGTCGAGCTCGCGCACTCGCTGGGCCTGACCGTGGTCGCCGAGGGAGTCGAGGACGACGAGACCTGGGAGCGCCTGCACGGGCTGGGCGTGGACGCCGTCCAGGGCTGGCTGGTCTCCGCCGCGCTGCCGGCCGACCAGGCCACCGCCTGGCTGCGGGTGCACCGCACCGGCCCGCCCTCCGCCGAGCGGCTGACCACGATGGACCGCTGGACCGGGCAGGCCGAGCTGACCTATCCCGAACTGCCCTGCCCCGGCCTGCCCGCCGCGCCCCTGCCGACCCCCACGGGCCAGCCGCTGGCGCCGCCCGCGGAGGCCCCCACGACCCCCCAGTGACACCCTTCGGGCCGCCCGCCGCGCGCCGGCGGGCCGCGGGCCGGGGCCCGAGGACCCGGCGGTAACGTCCCCGACACCCGGGGCCCCCTAGGATGGGCAGCACAGACAGGAGGACGGACGATCACCGCGGCCCAGCCGCCGGATCCCCGTCCGGGCCGGTCGTCCGCCCCACCGGGCGGCGCCGACCTCACCAGAACTCACCTTGAGGATCGCTGCATGCCTGGCATCACGCGCGAGGAGGTCGCCCACCTCGCCCGGCTGTCGCGTCTGGAGTTGCAGGCGGAGGAGCTGGACCACTTCGCCGAGCAGCTCGACGTGATCATCGGCGCGGTCGCCCGCGTTTCCGAGGTCGCCGGACAGGACGTCCCGCCGACCTCCCACCCGCTGCCGCTGACCAACATCATGCGCGCGGACGAGGTGCGCCCCTCGCTCACCCCGGAGCAGGCGCTGTCCGGCGCTCCGGCCGCCGAGGAGCAGCGTTTCCGCGTGCCGCAGATCCTGGGGGAGGACTAACACCCATGACCGACCTCATCCGCTCCACCGCGGCCGACACCGCCGCCGCCATCGCCTCCGGCGCCGTGAGCGCCGTCGAGGTGACGCAGGCTCACCTGGACCGCATCGACGCCGTCGACAAGAAGGTCAACGCCTTCCTGCACGTGGACACCGAGGGCGCCCTGGCGGCCGCCCGCGCGGTGGACGCCAAGCGCGCCAAGGGCGAGGAGCTCGGCCCGCTGGCCGGCGTCCCGCTGGCGCTCAAGGACGTCTTCACCACCAAGGGCGTCCCGACCACCTGCGGCTCGAAGATCCTCGAAGGCTGGGTCCCGCCGTACGACGCCACCCTGACGACCCGTCTCAAGGACGCGGGCGTGGTCATCCTCGGCAAGACCAACATGGACGAGTTCGCGATGGGCTCCTCCACCGAGAACAGCGCCTACGGCCCCACCGGCAACCCCTGGGACCTCGGCCGGATCCCCGGCGGCTCCGGCGGCGGCTCGGCGGCCGCGCTGGCCGCCTTCGAGGCCCCGCTGGCGATCGGCACCGACACCGGCGGCTCGATCCGCCAGCCCGGCGCGGTCACCGGCACGGTCGGCGTCAAGCCCACCTACGGCTCGGTCTCCCGCTACGGCCTGGTGGCCTTCTCCTCCTCCCTGGACCAGGGCGGGCCCTGCGCCCGCACGGTCCTGGACGCGGCCCTGCTGCACGAGGCGATCGCCGGCCACGACCCGCTGGACTCCACCTCCATCGACGCGCCGGTGCCGGCCGTGGTCGCCGCCGCCAAGCTGCGCGACGTGCGCGGCATGCGGATCGGCGTGGTCAAGGAGTTCGCCGGCGAGGGCTACCAGTCCGGGGTGATGCAGCGCTTCCACGAGAGCGTGGAGCTGCTGCGCGAGCTGGGCGCCGAGGTCGTCGAGGTCTCCTGCCCGTCCTTCACCCTCGCGCTGCCGGCCTACTACCTGATCGCGCCCAGCGAGGCCTCCTCCAACCTGGCCCGCTTCGACGCGATGCGCTACGGCCTGCGGGTCGGCGACGACGGCACCCGCTCGGCCGAGGACGTCACCGCCCTGACCCGCGAGGCCGGCTTCGGCCCCGAGGTCAAGCGCCGCATCATCCTGGGCACCTACGCGCTCTCCTCGGGCTACTACGACGCCTACTACGGCTCGGCCCAGAAGGTCCGCACGCTGATCTCCCGGGACTTCGACGCCGCCTTCGCCGGCGTGGACGTGCTGATCTCGCCGACCACCCCGACCACCGCCTTCCCGATCGGCGAGCGCGCCGACGACCCGATGGCGATGTACCTGGCCGACCTGTGCACCATCCCCTCGAACCTCGCGGGCAACGCGGCCATGTCGCTGCCCTGCGGGCTCGCCCCGGAGGACAATCTCCCGGTCGGCCTGCAGATCATCGCACCCGCGATGGCGGACGACCGCCTGTACCGCGTGGGCGGCGCCGTCGAGGCCGCACTCAACGACAAGTGGGGGCACCCCCTGCTGGAGGAGGCACCGGCACTGTGAGCAAGATCGAGAAGGCGAAGGGCTTCAAGCACACGAAGCCCGGCCTGTGGCTGTCCATCGGAACCAGCGCCTTCGGCGTCCTGAGCATCGTCAAGGACATCCGCAAGGCCCGCTCCGAGCAGGACAACCTGCTGCTGGCCAACGCCGCCGTCGGCGCCCTCGCCCTGGTGACGGGCACCGCCCTGCTGGTGCGCGAACTGCGCCGCCTGGGCGACGACGACGTCCTGCTGGGCTGAGGACGGACGAACCGGGGGGTCGGCCCGTGCCCGGGGTACGGGCCGACCCGCCGTCGATCGGCTGCGGGACGCGCCATCCTTCGCCGCGTGGTGGACAGGACATGAGCAAGACATTGGAAGGACCGGGAAACAACCATGGCTGACACCTCGACGCTCGTCTCCTACGACGACGCGCTCGCCTCCTACGACCCCGTGATGGGACTGGAGGTGCACGTCGAGCTGGGCACCAGGACGAAGATGTTCTGCGGCTGCTCCACCGAGCTGGGCGCGGAGCCGAACTCGCAGACCTGCCCGACCTGTCTGGGGCTGCCGGGCTCGCTGCCGGTGGTCAACGCCATCGGGGTGGAGTCGGCGGTCAAGATCGGTCTCGCGCTGAACTGCGAGATCGCGCAGTGGTGCCGGTTCGCGCGGAAGAACTACTTCTACCCGGACATGCCGAAGAACTTCCAGACCTCGCAGTACGACGAGCCGATCGCCTTCAACGGCTACCTCGACGTGCAGCTGGAGGACGGCGAGACGTTCCGGGTCGAGATCGAGCGCGCCCACATGGAGGAGGACACCGGCAAGTCCACCCACGTCGGTGGCGCGACCGGCCGCATCCACGGCGCCTCGCACTCGCTGCTCGACTACAACCGGGCCGGCATCCCGCTGATCGAGATCGTCACCAAGCCGATCGAGGGCGCCGGGCACCGTGCGCCCGAGGTGGCCCGGGCGTACGTGGCCGAGCTGCGCGAGCTGATCAAGGCGCTGGGCGTCTCCGAGGCGCGGATGGACAAGGGGCAGATGCGCTGCGACGTCAACCTGTCGCTGCGCCCGAACGGCACCAAGACGTTCGGCACCCGCTCCGAGACCAAGAACGTCAACTCGCTGCGCAGCGTGGAGCGGGCCGCCCGGTTCGAGATCCAGCGCCACGCCACCGTGCTGGGTGACGGCGGGACGATCATCCAGGAGACCCGGCACTTCCACGAGGAGGACGGCTCGACCACCTCGGGCCGGATCAAGGACAACGCCGAGGACTACCGCTACTTCCCCGAGCCGGACCTGGTGCCGATCGCCCCCGCCCGCGCGTGGGTCGAGGAGCTGCGGGCCGCGCTGCCCGAGCTGCCGCGGGTGCGCCGTGCCCGCCTGCAGGGCGAGTGGGGCCTGTCCGACAAGGACATGCAGTCGGTGCTGAACGCCGGTGCGGTCGAGCCGATCCTGGAGACCATCGCCGCCGGCGCCCCCGCCGACCAGGCCCGCAAGTGGTGGATGGGCGAGCTGGCCCGGCGGTCCAACGAGACCGGCACCGACCTGGCCGAGCAGCCGATCACGCCGGCCCAGGTGGCCCGGGTCTGCGCGCTGGTGGCCGAGGGCAAGCTGAACGACAAGCTGGCCCGCCAGGTGATCGAGGGCGTGCTGGCCGGCGAGGGCGAGCCGGACGCGGTGGTGGCCGCCCGTGGGCTGGCCGTCGTCTCGGACGACTCCGCGCTCGGCGCCGCGGTGGACCAGGCGATCGCCGAGAACGCCGCGATCGCCGACAAGATCCGCGACGGCAAGGTGGCCGCGGTGGGCGCGCTGGTCGGCGCGGTCATGAAGACCACCCGCGGGCAGGCCGACGCGGCCCGGGTGAAGGACCTGATCCTGCAGAAGCTCGGCGCCGCCTGAGCCGCTCCTAGGCCTCACCCGGTCCTCGGCCGGTGCCAGGCCCAGTCGGTCTAAGGCATCACCCGTCTAAGGCCCCCGGAACGCCGGTGGCCGCCCCTCCTTAGGGGTGGCCACCGGCGTTCTCGCGTCCGGCCCGGTCCCTCTAAGGAGCCGGGGCCCGGGAAGATCCGGCATGCTGCCGATGCGGCCCACCCCCCTGGGCGAGGAACCTTGGGGTATCGGACGACGGGACGGCCACAGGGGCATCGGACCGCGTTCTGGGGACCAAGGGGTCGCAGTGATGCTGGAGTACGAGATCTACCGCCGCCGCAGTGCCGAGCTCCGCGAGATCGCCGCGCACGAGCGGCTGGCCGCCGAGGTCCGCCGGGCCCGTGGCGACGCCGCCGGCCGGCGCGGCCCGCTGGCCCGCATCAGCCGGGGTCTGCGCCGCGACAGCGGTCACCGGGCAGCCCCGGTGGCGGGCTGCCGGGTCGCCGCTCCGCTGGGCGAATGCTGACGGATCGGCAGGAGTGCGGCGCCACGCGGGGAGCGCCGGACCCGCCGTCCGCAGCGGCAGGGGAAAGGGGAGGGAGGGTCGCCGTCGGCGCCCTCCCTCCCGGCCGTGGTGCCGCCGTCCCACCCCTGGGGATAACCCTTCGATCACCGTCGCAGGGCTGTGGCATGCTCGGCGCCGTGGAGCAGATCTCGGTCAGTCCCGTCTTCGTCGGCCGCGGCAGCGAGACCGCCGCGCTCATGGCGGCGCTGCGCCGTGCCTCGGCGGGGCAGCCGCAGGCGTTGCTGGTGGGCGGCGAGGCCGGGGTGGGCAAGACCCGGCTGCTGGAGGAGTTCCTCTGCGCGGCCGAGCGCGCCGATCCGGGGGCCCCGGCCGGCCCCGACGCCTCGTGCGCGCCCATCGGCTCCACCGCTCCCGCCCCCACCGCCACCGTCACGATGACGGGCGGCTGTCTGGAGGTGGGCGCCGAGGGCCTGCCGTACGCGCCGCTGGTGACCGCGATGCGTCGCCTGCACCGCCGGCTGGGTCCCGAGCTGGAGCGGGCCGCGGAGGGGATGGAGGGTCATCTCTCCCGGCTGCTGCCCGAGTTCGGCGAGCTCGGTACGGAACCCAACGACGAGTACGGCCGCGCCCGGCTCTTCGAGCACATCGCCCGGCTCTTCGAACGGCTCAGCGCCCAGCGCACCCTGGTGCTGGCGATCGAGGACCTGCACTGGTCGGACCGCTCCACCCGCGAGCTGCTCGGCTACCTGATCAGCACCCTGCACCGCTCGCGGGTGCTGATCGTGGCCACCTACCGCACCGACGACCTGCACCGGCGCCACCCGCTGCGCCCCTTCCTGGCCGAGCTGGAGCGCCAGCGCACCGTGCAGCGCCTGGAGTTGGGGCGCTTCGGCCGGCGCGAGGTGGCCGCCCAGCTGGCCGGCATCCTGGGGACGGCAGTGCCCGACCGGCAGTTGGTGGAGCGCATCCACCGCCGCTCCGAGGGCAACCCGTTCTTCGTGGAGGAGCTCGCCTGCTCCTTCCAGGAGGGGTCCGCGGTCGGGCTGAGCGACTCGCTGCGCGACATCCTGCTGGTGCGCGTCGAGGCGCTGCCGGAGCAGACCCAGCGGGTGGTGCGGATCGCGGCCGAGGGCGGCTCGCGGGTCGAGCACCAGCTGCTGGCCGCCGTGCTCGACGGCCCGGAGGACGACCTGCTGGACGCGCTGCGCACGGCGGTGGGCGCCAACATCCTGGCACCGGACAAGGACGGCGAGGGCTACCGGTTCCGGCACGCGCTGGTCCGCGAGGCGGTCTCGGACGACCTGCTGCCCGGCGAGCGGCACCGGATCAACCGCCGTTTCGCCACCGCCCTGGAGGCCGACCCGACCCTGGTGCACGGGGCCGAGGTGCCGGCCCGGCTGGCCAACTACTGGTACCACGCGCACGATCCGGCCCGCGCCCTGCCCACCGCGCTGGACGCCGCGCGGGCGGCCCGGCGCCGCAACGCCTTCGCCGAGCAGCTGAGCCTGCTGGAGCGCGCCATCGAGCTGTGGGACGAGGTCTCCGCGGAGGGCCTGCGCGCCACCCTGCGGCCGCACGACTGGGCCGAGACCTACCCGCCGTGCGACTGCCGGCGGACCCTGTGCGACGCGGAGGCGGGCGTCCACGCGGACGACGACCCGGGCTGCGAGCGGCTGCAACTGGTCGACGTGCTGGCCGAGGCGGTGGTCGCGGCCCGCCGGGCCGGTGACCGCGAGCGCGGCCTGACACTGGCCAACTGGGCCCTGAAGCTGGTGGACGAGAACGTCAACCCGATGCGCGCCGCCTGGTTCCGGATGAGCCGGGCCCGGCTGCTGGGCCACCTGGGCCGGCAGGGTGGGGAGGAGGAGCTGGCGCACGCCCGCCGGCTGGTCGAGGGGCGCGCGCCGTCCGCGGTGCAGGCGGACGTCTTCTCGCTGGCCGCCGACCACGCGATGCTGCACCACGCCGCCCTCACCGACCGCACGCTCGCCGAGCGGGCGGTGGAGATCGCCCGCCAGGTCGGGGCGACCAGCGTCGAGCTGCACGCCCGGATGACGCTGGGTTCTCTGCACACCGAACTGGGCGACCCGGAGCGGGGGGTGGCGGAGCTGCGCGAGGCGATCGAGGGCGCCCGCCGGCTGGCCGTCCCCGACCTGGTCACCCGCGGGCTGAACAACCTGGCCAGCATGCTCGCCCACCTGGGCCGGGCCGAGGAGGCGGTGGCGCTGGCCCGGGAGGGGCTGGCCGCCGCCGGTGACCTGGGGCTGCTGCGCAACACCGGGGCGATCCTGGCCGGCAACCTCATCGAGTCCCTGCTGCTGGCCGGCCGCACGGCCGAGGCCCGCCGCCTGCTGGCCGCCTGGGAGCGCGACGGCCGGGCCGAGATCTACGACCCCTACCTCTACCGGCTGCGCGGTGAACTCGCACTGATATCCGGCGAGTTGACGGCCGCTGGGGAGTTCCTGGCGCTGGCCCGGGCGGACCGGGCCCGCGAGCAGCCGCAGCACCTGCTGCCGGGCTCGCGGCTGGAGATCGACCTGGCGGCCCGCAGCGGGCAGCCGCTGCGCGGCCGGGCGGTGCTGCTCGCCCTGCTGGACGCCCTCCCGCCCGGCCGGCAGAGCCTGCTGCCGCCGGTGCTGGCCCGGGCGGCCGCGCTGGAGGCGGACTCGCGCGGCCTGCCCGCCGCCGACCCGGACCGGCCCGCGGTGCTGCGCCGGATCGCCGAGGCGCTGGCCGAGCAGCGGCCGCTGGTCGCGCTGCACGAGGGCTGGATGCGGTTGGCCGAGGCCGAGTTGGCCCGCGCGGTGGACGCGGACACCCCGGAGCACTGGGCCGCCGCGATCGAGCCGCTGCGCGCCACCGGACTGCCCTACCCGCTGGTGCTGGCCCTGCTGGGGGCCGGCGGCGCGGCGGCCGCGGCCGGGCGGCGCGAGCAGGCCGGGGCGCTGCTCGGCGAGGCGGCCGAGCTGGCCGAGCGGCGCGAGGACGCCGAACTGGGCCGTGAGATCGCCCGGTTGGCCGACCGGGTCGGGGTCGCCCGCAGCCTGCCGGGGGGGGGCGGGGGGGGGGGGGGGGGGGGCGGGGGACAACGGAAAGGGGGGGGCCGGGGGGGGGT
>NZ_BAAALF010000043.1:38152-51416 GCF_039528135.1 Kitasatospora nipponensis
CACAACCGTTACACCAGCCTGCCGGCGGCGGGCGGCGGCGCGGGCGGGGCGGTCGTGGCACAACGGAACGGCGGTGACCGGGCGGTGTCCGCGGCGGCTGCGGCTGCCGCGGGGGACGGGGGTGCGGTCGCGTTCCGGCTCACGCCCCGGGAGACCGACGTCCTTGGGCTGCTCAGTCTGGGGCGGACGAACCGGCAGATCGCCGAGGAGCTCTTCATCTCGCCGAAGACGGCCAGCGTGCACGTCTCCAACATCCTGGCCAAGCTGGAGGTCTCGGGACGCGGTGAGGCGGCGGCGCTGGCCCACCGGCTGCGGCTCTTCCCGCAGCCGGTGGCCGCCGCGGGGCGAGGCGGCGCATAGCAGGGTCCGGCGGCGCGCGGCCGGGCGCATCGACGCACACGCCCCGGCGCGCGTGCTTCGAGGCGCGCGCTACGGCCAACCGGGCCGATCTGGTGGAAGCGGGTGCATATCCCTACTCTCGGACCATTACTCTAAGTTGAGTGTACGTGTCGTTGAGTGACCGAAGTGGTGTAGGGTCCCCGCTGGGAGCACCGGTACGGCCCGGCGCGCCCGGGCGGTTGACGCCCGGCGGGTCGAGTCGGTCGGCGGATCCCGTTCAGGCCGTGCCGGCGCCTGCCGCGGGCGGGGGTCGCGCAGGTCACTCGACCGGGGCGCCCTTCCGTCGCCGCCCGGAGCCGGCCACCGGCCGCCCGGGCCGCGGCTGCGCGCGGCGCGGCCGAAGTCCGGGAGCGGCCGAGCCCCGGACCGGAGGGGGAGGTACCGGGTGAGCCCCGCCGATGCCCTGTCGTCCAGCGCCGGGACGGCCGTGACCGCACCACCGCCCGGCGTGCGCCCCGGCGCCGCCCACGAGCCGGCCGACCACGAGTTGGCCGACCACGAGTCCGGCGACCACGGGCCCGGCGACCACGAGTCGGCCGACCACGAGTCCGGCGACCGCGAGCCCGCCGCCCATCGGTCCACCGTCCGCGGCCCGGCCGCCGGCAGGTCCACCGCCGGCCCCCCGGGGGCGGCCCGGCGCCCGGCGCTGTTCGGCATCCGACTCCCCGGAGTGCTGCTCGCCCTGCTCGCCTTGGGCTACACGCTGGGGGCCGCGGTCGGCTGGGGTTCGCACGCACTGGCCCTGTTCATGGGGGACTTCGGCCTGGCCGGCGCGGCCCTGGCGGCCGCCCTGTCCTGCCTGGTCTACGGCTGCGCGGTGCCCGGCCCGGCCCGCCCGGCCTGGCTGCTCTTCGGCCTCTCCTCCGCCAGCCTCGCGGTCGGCAACGGCGCCTGGGCCTGGTACGAGGTGGTCCTGCGCACCGGCCTGCCGGCGGACTCGCCCGCCGACTACGCCTTCCTGCCGTTCGCACCGCTGACCGTCACCGGCCTGCTGGTGCTGGCCCAGCGCCCGCGCGGCGCGGCCGGCTGGTTCTGCCTGTTGCTGGACGCCTGGATGGTGGCCGGTTCGCTCTTCACGCTGGGCTGGAGCCTGGCCCTGGGCCGCACCGCCGAGGGGGAGACGGGTGACCCGCTGCGCCTGGCGCTCAACCTGGCCTACCCGGTGCTGGACATCCTGATGGTCTCGCTGGTGGTCGGCCTGCGCTTCCGTCGCCGCGACGGCAACCGCGCCGCGGTGCACACCGCAATGCTGGGCCTGGCCGTCACGGTGATCTGCGACGGACTCTTCACCACGCCCGCGCTGCGCAACAGTTACCACTCCGGCGACATCCTGGACGCCGGCTGGTTCGCGGGCAGCCTGCTGCTCGCCTCGGCGCCCTGGTCGGCCCGCTGGCGCCGCGGCCGGGTGAGCCGCCAGCACCCCTCGGCCGGCGGCACCCCGCGCCGCCGGGTGGCCTCCACCTTCAGCGCGCTCACCCCGTACGCGGCGGCCTCGGTCTGCACCGCCGGCATCCTCTACAACGCCCTCGGAGGTCATCCGATGGACCGGGTGGTGATCGTGGTCGCCTGCACGGTGGGTCTGGCGCTGATCGTCCGTCAGGGCATCATGCTGCTCGACAACCTGTCGCTGGCACAGGAGTTGGAGCAGAAGGAGGCGCACTTCCGCTCGCTGGTGCAGGGTTCCAGCGACGTCATCATGATCACCGGCGCCAACGGCGGTCTCTCGTACGTCAGTCCGGCGGCGCTGGGGGTCTACGGCCGGGACCCGGAGGAGCTGGTGGGGGGCCGGCTGCTCGACCTGGTGCACCCGCAGGACGCCGAGCGGGTGGTCGCCGAGGTCCGCCGCTTCCTGGCCCGCAGCAGGCGCCTGGCCCGGCAGTTCAGCGCGGTGCCGACCCGCGGCGGCGAGCCCACCGCCCGGGTCGAGTGCCGGATCCGGGCCGGCGGCGGGGAGTGGCTGCACGTGGAGTCCACGGTCAACCGGTACCGCGACGGGCTGATCCTCAACAGCCGGGACGTCACCGAACGGGTCCACCTGCAGGCGCAGTTGCAGCACAACGCGTTCCACGACCCGCTCACCGACCTGCCCAACCGGGCGCTCTTCGCGGAGCGGTTGCGGGCCGCGCTGGGCAGCCGCGGCGGCGAGGGTCCGCGCGAGCACCCCTACGGCGAGGGCGGCGCGGTGGCGGTGCTCTTCCTGGACCTGGACGGCTTCAAGGCGGTCAACGACAGCGCCGGACACCAGGTCGGCGACGAGTTGCTGGTGCAGGCGGCCCGCCGGCTGCAGGGCACGGTGCGCTCGGGCGACACGGTGGCCCGCTTCGGCGGCGACGAGTTCGCGGTGCTGGTCAGCGGCAAGCTGGGCCGGCTGCGGGTGCAGGAGCTGGCCGAGCGGCTGCGGCACGCGCTCTCCGAGCCGTACTGGATCGGCGGCACCGAACTCGCGGTGGCCGCCAGCATCGGCATCGCCTTCGGCCCGCGCGAGGGCGACCCGTACGCGGCGGCCCCGCGCGCCCGCGAGCCGTACCCGGCGGACCCCTACCCCGTGGACCCGTACCCCGTGGACCGGTACCCGGACGGCCCGTACCCGGCGGACCCCCACCCGCGCGATGCGCACACCGCAGGCCCGTTCACCGCCGGCCCCTACCCCGCGTCCCCGCGCGCCCGCGGCCGGCGCGGGCACCCCACCCACCCCGCCCACCCCGGGCACGCCACCCACGCCGCCCAGAGCGGCCACGCCCGGACCCCCGCCCTCGCGCCGGCCGCCGCCGCCCGCGAGCCCGCGGAGCTGGCCGACGAGCTGATGCGCGACGCCGACCTCGCGATGTACCGCGCCAAGTCCGAGGGCAAGGGCCGGGTCGTCCTCTACAGCCCCGGCATGCGCGCCGACCTCGACCGCCGCCGGGAGCTGGAGGACCGGCTGCGCCTGGCCGTGCGCGAGGGCAGCTTCGCGCTGCTCCACCAGCCCGTGGTGGACCTGCGCAGCGGCGCGGTCACCGGCGTCGAGGCACTGGCCCGCTGGCGCTCCGCGCAGGGGCTGCTGCTCACCCCGGCCGAGTTCCTGCGCAGCGCCGAGCAGGGTGACGCCCCCGCCCGGTTCGCCCGCTGGCTGTTGCAGCAGGCGGTCGCCGAGGCGGCCCGGCGCTGCGAGCCGGGCCACCCGGCCGGCAGCCGCTCGGCCGCGGTCCCGGTCACCGTGCGGCTCGCCGCCGAGCGGCTCTGCGCCCCCGGCGTCTACGAGACGATCGCCGGCGCACTGCGCGACACCGGCCTGCCGCCGGACCGCCTGGTGGTGGAGCTGGCCCGGACCGGCCCGGACTCCTCGGCCGACGAGGTGGGCCGCCGGCTGGCCGCGCTGCGCAGACTCGGGGTGGGCACCGCGGTGGCCGGCTTCGGGGCCGGAGGCGGCTCGCTGAACGCGCTGGCCAAGCTGCCCTTCGACGCGCTGAAGCTGGACCGTTCGCTGGTGCAGGAGATCGCCGACTCCCCGCGCAGCCGGGCGCTGGCCGGCCACGCGCTGCGCCTGGCCCGCGACCTGGGGCTGGCCACCGCCGCGGAGGGGGTGGACCAGGCCCGGCAGGTGAGCGTGCTCCAGGAGCTGGGCTGCCGGCACGGGCAGGGGCTGGCCTTCGCCCAGCCGCTGGACGAGTTCCGGCTGCGCCGGGCGCTGGCCCGCCGGCTCTACCCGCTGCCCCGCCCCATCGGCGCGCTCTCCGCCCGGCGGGCCTACCTGGCGGCCGCCGACACCCGTTCGGGTGGACACCGCGATCCGGCGCCGGGCCGGGTCGCGCACCACCACGGCCCGCTGGACCTGCCCGAACGCCGTTCGGCGGCCGGTCCCGGGGGCGGGTCCGGCGCGGGTCCGCATGGCGAGACGTCGATCCCGCCTGCTTGACACCGAACGGCGCTCAGGAGGAAGGTCGGTGCCATGCGCACCCGAATTCTCGTACTTGGCGGGCGCGTCGGCTGAGCGGGCCATGTCGCCCGACTCGAGACAGACCGACGCGCCACCCCTCGCATGCCCTGGGCACGAGGGGTTTTTTGTTGCACTCGCACCGTTGGAACACCGTTGTACCGCCCGCACGTTTCGCCTGAAACTGGTATCAAGCACCTGACAGGGACGAAACGGACAGGCACCCGGCAACCGGACCCTCACCGGCGGATCCACGTCGACCGCCCGGGCCGGCCGAACCCGAGAAGAGACAGGCAGATGACTGAGCACACGGCATCCCCCCGCCGCGGGGACCACCCGGCCGCCCCGTCCCACGGCGCCCCCGCGGTCGTCGAGACGATGACCGGGGCGCAGTCGCTCATCCGCTCCCTCGAGGCCGTGGGCGCGGAGACCATCTTCGGCATCCCGGGCGGCGCGATCCTGCCGGCCTACGACCCGCTGATGGACTCCGTCAAGGTGCGCCACATCCTGGTCCGCCACGAGCAGGGTGCCGGTCACGCGGCCACCGGGTACGCGCAGGCCACCGGCAAGGTCGGCGTCTGCATGGCCACCTCGGGTCCGGGCGCCACCAACCTGGTCACCCCGATCGCCGACGCCTACATGGACTCGGTGCCGATGGTCGCGATCACCGGCCAGGTCGCCTCCAAGGCGATCGGCACGGACGCCTTCCAGGAGGCGGACATCTGCGGCATCACGATGCCGATCACCAAGCACAACTTCCTGGTCACCGATCCGGCCGAGATCCCCCGGGTGATCGCGGAGGCGTTCCACATCGCCGCCACCGGCCGGCCGGGCCCGGTGCTGGTGGACATCGCCAAGGACGCGCTGCAGGCCACCACCACCTTCCGCTGGCCGGTGGAGACCTCGCTGCCCGGCTACCGCCCGGTCACCAAGCCGCACGCCAAGCAGATCCGCGAGGCCGCCAAGCTGCTGGTGTCCGCCCGGCGCCCGGTGCTCTACGTCGGCGGCGGCGTGCTGAAGGCGAACGCCACCGCGGAGCTGCGGATCCTGGCCGAGCTGACCGGCGCACCGGTGGTCACCACCCTGATGGCCCTGGGCGCCTTCCCCGACAGCCACCCGCAGCACCTGGGCATGCCGGGCATGCACGGCAGCGTCCCGGCGGTCACCGCGCTGCAGAAGTCCGACCTGCTCTTCACCCTCGGCGCCCGCTTCGACGACCGGGTCACCGGCCGCCTGGACAGCTTCGCGCCGCTGGCCAAGGTCGTGCACGCCGACATCGACCCGGCCGAGATCGGCAAGAACCGTCCGGCCGACGTGCCGATCGTGGGGGACGCCCGCGAGGTGCTGGCCGACCTGATCGTGGCCGTCCAGGCCGAGCACGAGGCCGGCCACCACGGCGACTACACCGACTGGTGGGTCAAGCTGAACGAGTGGAAGCGGACCTACCCGCTGGGCTACGAGCCGGCCCCCGACGGCGAGCTGTCGCCGCAGCAGGTGATCGAGCGGATCGGCCAGTTGGTGGGCCCCGACGCCGTCTACGCGGCGGGTGTGGGCCAGCACCAGATGTGGGCCTCGCAGTTCATCAACTACGAGAAGCCCTCGACCTGGCTGAACTCGGGCGGCGCGGGCACCATGGGCTACGCGGTGCCGGCCGCGATGGGCGCCAAGGCGGGCCGCCCCGAGCTCGCGGTCTGGGCGATCGACGGTGACGGCTGCTTCCAGATGACCAATCAGGAGCTGGTCACCTGCGCGCTGAACAACATCCCGATCAAGGTCGCGGTCATCAACAACGGCTCGCTGGGCATGGTCCGCCAGTGGCAGACCCTCTTCTACAACCAGCGGTACTCCAACACCGTGCTGCACGCGGGTCCCGAGCACGACGGCAAGGAGCCGCCGGCCCAAGGCACCCGGATCCCGGACTTCGTGCTGCTCTCCGAGGCGATGGGCTGCGTGGGCCTGCGCTGCGAGCGTCCCGAGGACCTGGACGCGGTGATCAAGCAGGCGATGGAGATCAACGACCGCCCGGTGGTCATCGACTTCATCGTCCACCAGGACGCCATGGTCTGGCCGATGGTCGCGGCCGGCACCAGCAACGACGAGATCCTCTTCGCCCGGGGCATCCGCCCCGACTTCGGCGACGACCTCGACTGACGACCCCGACCACCGAAGAGAGTTCACGACATGTCCAAGCACACCCTCTCTGTCCTGGTCGAGAACAAGCCCGGCGTGCTCGCCCGCATCGCCGCCCTGTTCTCCCGGCGGGGCTTCAACATCGACTCCCTCGCCGTGGGACCCACCGAGCACCCGGACATCTCCCGGATGACCATCGTGGTCAACGTCGAGGACCTGCCGCTGGAGCAGGTCACCAAGCAGCTCAACAAGCTGGTCAACGTGATAAAGATCGTCGAGCTCGACCAGTCCGCTGCGATCCAGCGGGAACTGGTCCTGGTCAAGGTCCGGGCGGACAACGAGACCCGGTCCCAGATCGTCGAGATCGTGCAGCTCTTCCGGGCCAAGACCGTGGACGTCTCGCCGGACGCCGTGACCATCGAGGCGACCGGCAGCTCGGACAAGCTGGAGGCGATGCTGCGGATGCTGGAGCCGTACGGCATCAAGGAGCTCGTGCAGTCGGGCCTGGTGGCGATCGGACGCGGTGCGCGCTCGATCACCGACCGCTCGCTGCGTGCCCTGGACCGCAGCGCCTGACCTGCGCGTCTCACACCCTGGGCGCATCCCACCGAACCCCCACCACCTGCGCGTACGGTAGCCAGAGCACCTACGCGAATCACGCAAGGAGAAGTTCCACCGTGGCCGAGCTGTTCTACGAAGACGACGCCGACCTGTCCATCATCCAGGGCCGCAAGGTCGCGGTGATCGGCTACGGCAGCCAGGGCCACGCCCACGCGCTGTCGCTGCGCGACTCGGGCGTGGACGTCCGGGTCGGCCTCAAGGAGGGCTCCGCCTCCCGCAAGGCCGCCGAGGAGGCCGGCCTGCGCGTGGTCACCGCCGCCGAGGCCGCCGCCGAGGCCGACGTCATCATGATCCTGGTGCCGGACCCGATCCAGTCCGACGTCTACGAGGCGGACATCGCGCCGCACCTGAAGGTGGGCGACGCCCTCTTCTTCGGCCACGGCCTGAACATCCGCTTCGGCTTCATCAAGCCGCCGGCCGACGTCGACGTCTGCATGGTCGCCCCCAAGGGCCCGGGCCACCTGGTCCGCCGTCAGTACGAGGAGGGTCGCGGCGTGCCGTGCATCGCGGCCGTCGAGCAGGACGCCACCGGCGGCGCCTTCGCGCTGGCGCTGTCCTACGCCAAGGGCATCGGCGGCACCAAGGCCGGCGTCATCAAGACCACCTTCACCGAGGAGACCGAGACCGACCTGTTCGGTGAGCAGGCCGTCCTCTGCGGTGGCACCGCCGCCCTGGTCAAGGCCGGTTTCGAGACCCTGGTCGAGGCCGGCTACCAGCCGGAGATCGCCTACTTCGAGTGCCTGCACGAGCTGAAGCTCATCGTCGACCTGATGTACGAGGGCGGCCTGGAGAAGATGCGCTGGTCGGTCTCCGAGACCGCCGAGTGGGGCGACTACGTCACCGGCCCGCGGATCATCACCGCCGACACCAAGGCCGAGATGAAGAAGGTCCTCGCCGAGATCCAGGACGGCACCTTCGCCAACACCTGGATCGCCGAGTACAAGGCGGGCCTGCCGAAGTACAAGGAGTACAAGAACGCGGACTCCGAGCACCTGCTGGAGACCACCGGCAAGAAGCTGCGCGACCTCATGAGCTGGGTCAAGGACGCCTGACGTCCTCGCTCTCAGCCGTGCCGCAGCGGGGGCAGGTCCGGGACCGGACCTGCCCCCGCTGTACACCGCGGCTGGTCCCGTGCGGGTGATTTCGCCGCGCGGGCACAGGCAACTGCCCTGTACGCCGATAGACTTCCGAGTGCGCGTCAGGCCCACAGCGTCGTGCGCCCACCTACGCGGCATGCCACCATCCCCACGCCCGTCGGCCTTCAGCCGGCCACGCCACCCCAGCGTGCGGCGGGGAGATTCGGACAGTAAGGACAAACTGTCGTGAGCACTGTGACATCCAAAAACGCCGTGGTTCTGATCGCCGAAGAGCTGTCGCCCGCCACCGTCGACGCCCTGGGCCCGGACTTCGAGATCCGGCACTGCGACGGTGCGGACCGCACCGCTCTGCTGACCGCCATCGCGGACGTGGACGCCATCCTGATCCGCTCGGCCACCAAGGTGGACGCCGAGGCGCTGGCGGCGGCCAAGAAGCTCAAGGTCGTGGCCCGGGCCGGTGTCGGCCTGGACAACGTGGACGTCTCCGCCGCCACCAAGGCCGGCGTGATGGTCGTGAACGCCCCGACCTCCAACATCGTGACGGCCGCCGAGCTCGCCTGCGGCCTGCTGATCTCGGTGGCCCGCAACATCGCGCCCGCCAACTCCGCGCTCAAGCAGGGCGAGTGGAAGCGCAACAAGTACACCGGCGTGGAGCTCTCGGAGAAGACGCTCGGCGTGGTGGGCCTGGGCCGGATCGGCGTGCTGGTCGCCCAGCGGATGTCCGCCTTCGGCATGAAGATCGTCGCCTACGACCCCTACATCCAGGCCGCCCGCGCGGCCCAGATGGGCGTCAAGCTGCTCACCCTGGACGAGCTGCTCGAGGTCTCCGACTTCATCACCGTGCACCTGCCCAAGACCCCCGAGACGATCGGCCTGATCGGCGACGACGCGCTGCACAAGGTCAAGCCGACCGTGCGGATCGTCAACGCCGCGCGCGGCGGCATCGTGGACGAGGCGGCCCTGGCCAGCGCCCTCAAGGAGGGCCGGGTGGCCGGCGCGGGCCTGGACGTCTACGCCAAGGAGCCGTGCACCGACTCCCCGCTCTTCACCTTCGACAACGTGGTCGCCACCCCGCACCTGGGCGCCTCCACCGACGAGGCGCAGGAGAAGGCCGGCATCGCGGTCGCCCGGTCGGTGCGCCTGGCGCTGGCCGGCGAGCTGGTACCGGACGCGGTCAACGTCCAGGGCGGCGTGATCGCCGAGGACGTCCGGCCGGGTCTGCCGCTGGCCGAGAAGCTCGGCCGCATCTTCACCGCGCTGGCCGGCGAGGTGGCCGTGCGGCTCGACGTCGAGGTCCGCGGCGAGATCACCCAGCACGACGTCAAGGTGCTCGAACTCTCCGCACTCAAGGGCGTGTTCGAGGATGTGGTGGCCGAGACGGTGTCCTACGTCAACGCCCCGCTGTTCGCCCAGGAGCGCGGCGTGGAGGTCCGGTTGACCACCAGCAGCGAGAGCCTGGAGCACCGCAACGTCATCACCGTGCGCGGCACCCTGGCCAGCGGCGGCGAGATCGCGGTCTCCGGCACGCTGGCCGGCCCCAAGCAGCAGCAGAAGATCGTCGGGGTGGACGCCTTCGACGTCGACGTGGCGCTCACCGACCACATGGCCTTCTTCAAGTACGAGGACCGCCCCGGCGTGGTCGGCACGCTCGGCCGGATCCTGGGCGACGCGGGCATCAACATCGCCGGCATGCAGGTCGCCCGCGAGGGCGCCTCGCAGGAGGCGCTGGCCTCGATCACCGTGGACTCGGAGATCCCCCAGGAGGTGCTGGCGGAGATCGCCTCCGAGATCGGCGCCAGGTTCGCCCGCTCGGTCGACCTCGGCTGACCCGCCGCGAACCGTCCTACCGGGAGCCCGGACCGCTGGTCGGTCCGGGCTCCCGGCGTTGTGCGGGAGCCGGCCGGCGGGCGCCGGGGGAGTGGCCCGTCTCAGATACTAGGAAATCCAACTACTTGTGCAGACACGCGCTGGACCTGGGCGTACCGTGAAACTGCCACACGGTTAACCCCGCTGTTCACGGCCCCACCACCTGGCCGGAGCAAGCGGCCCGTGCGCGCCGTACGCACCGTGGCGGGCGATCCCCGTCAGGCGTACCCCCCTCCTCCCTCACCCGACGCCGCAGCGTGCGTCTCTTGACCCTAGGAGCCCGGTATGCCCCCCACCGCGGACCTGCTCAGCCACCGTGACCGCTCCGCCGCCGCGGAGCCCACCCGTCGCCGTCGCCGCCGCGACCAGGTCGACCCGGCCGCCGCGGCCGCCCTGCAGCGGGCGCTCGACCGGCGCGACAACGGCGGCGCGACCGGGCACTGACGTCCCGGTCGGCCGTTGGGCCATTCGCCTGACGGTGCGTCACTGTGCCGCGCGGTGGCGGTGGGCAGCGGCAATTCTTGGGTCGTGCGCACCCGATGGCTCAGCCCCCGCCCCCGTCCCAGGCCCGACGCCCACCCCCGAACCGACTCCCGCCCCAGAGGCGGCGTCCACCCGCGAAGCGGGCTGCGGCGCCGGACCGACGGCGGACCGCGACACCGTTCGCACCCCGGGCCGGGCCGGCCGCTCGCGCTGCTCGGCCTGGCCCTGGCGCTGCTGGCCGGCCCCGCCGTCCTGGCCGCCCTGCCGTCCAGCGGCCTGGCCGCGGTCGGCGGCGCGGGCGCTGGGGTGGCGGCGGGCGCCCGGCAGTCCGTCCTGCTCGAACTGGACACCGAGTCCGTGGCCCCCGCCTGGCGGCGCGCCGCCGAGGGGGCCCGGCGCGAACTGCGCTCCGCGCAGGACGTGCGGCAGGCCGCCGCCCGGGCCGGACGCGAGCAGCGCGAACGGGCCCTGGCGGCGGTGGACCGCGTGCTCGGCGCGGTCGGCCCGGAGCACCGGCTGCTCTACCGCACCCAGACCCTGTTCACCGGCCTCGCGGTGAACGCCCCGGTGAGCCGGCTGGCGGCGCTGCGCGCGCTGCCCGGGGTGCGCGCGGTGCACCCCATCGCGCTCAAGGAGC
This sequence comes from Kitasatospora nipponensis, assembly GCF_039528135.1. Taxonomy (NCBI): domain Bacteria; kingdom Bacillati; phylum Actinomycetota; class Actinomycetes; order Kitasatosporales; family Streptomycetaceae; genus Kitasatospora; species Kitasatospora nipponensis. Next base: position 49,299 of record NZ_BAAALF010000043.1, read on the forward strand.
GCGCCAACGCGCACTCCGTGCCGCTCACCGGCGCGCCCACCCTGTGGGCCGGGCTGCCCGGACAGCCGGCCACCACCGGGGCGGGCGTGACGATCGGCATCATCGACAGCGGGATCGACTACACCCACGCCGACTTCGGCGGCCCCGGCACCGAGGCCGCCTTCCGGGCGGTGGACGGCGCCCGCCCGGCGCCGCCCGGGCTCTTCCCGAGCGCCAAGGTGACGGGCGGTCAGGACCTGGTCGGCGACGACTACGACCCGGACCCGGCCGCCCCGAACCACCAGCCCGTCCCGCACCCGGACCCCAACCCGCTGGACTGCGCGCTGAACGGCCACGGCACCCACGTGGCCGGTACCGCCGCCGGCTACGGGGTCGGCGCGGACGGCCGCACCTACCGCGGCCCCTACCGGCCCGGCCTGGACCCGGCGGGCCTGCGGGTCGGCCCGGGCGCGGCGCCCGGCGCCCGGCTCTACGCGATCCGGGTCTTCGGCTGCCAGGGCTCCACCGACCAGCTCGCGCACGCCCTGGACCTGGCCGCCGACCCGAACCAGGACGGCGACCCCAGCGACCACCTCGACGTGGTCAACCTCTCGCTCGGCAGCGGCTTCGGCGACCCGCAGGACGCCGACGCGCTGGCCGCCGACAAGCTCGCCGAGGCCGGCACCCTGGTGGTCTCCTCGGCCGGCAACGAGGGCGACGTGTACGGCATCGGGGGGGGTCCGGTGGTGGCGGCCCGGGTGCTCGCGGTCGCCGCCTCGGCGGACGGCCACAGCGACTCGGACGCCCTGCGGGTGCTCGCCCCCGTCGCGCTGGCCGGCCTGCTGCCCACCCACTGGAGCGCCCGCTACCAGGGCTGGGACCACCAGGAGGTGGCCGGCCTCTTGGCCCGCCCGGTCGACCAGGTGGACGGCTGCGCGCCGTTCGAGGCCGCGCACGCCGCCCGGCTGCGCGGCCGGGTGGCGCTGCTGGAGTGGCACGTCGACGACGCGGCCCGGGCCTGCGGGTCCACCCCGCGGGTCGACCACGCCGCCGACGCGGGCGCGATCGGCGTGCTGCTGGCCGCCGACGGGGACCGGTTGGGGGAGATCTCCGGCGACGACCGGATCCCCGCCGAGATCCTGGCGCCGGCCGCGGGCGACCGGCTGCGCAGCGCGGTGGCGGCCGGCGAGGTCCGGGTGCGGCTGAGCACCGCCGGCGAGCACCTGCACGGCGCCGTCCCGCAGGACCGGCCCGAGCGGGTGGACACGCTGGCCGAGTTCAGCTCGCGCGGGCTCGGCGTCGAGGGGCTGGTCAAGCCCGACCTGGCGGCGCCCGGCGAGACCATCTGGTCGGCCAGGGCCGGCTCCGGCAGCGAGGGCACCCGCGAGGACGGCACCTCGATGGCGGCTCCGCACGTGAGCGGCGTGGCCGCCCTGGTCCGCGCCGTCCACCCGGAGTGGAGCGTGGAGCAGGTCAAGGCCGCGCTGATGGACACCGCCGGCGACACCTGGGCGGGCGAGGGGCGGACCGGGCCGCACTACGGTCCCGAGCGCGCCGGCGCCGGCCGGGTGCGCGCCGACCTCGCGGCGGTCACCCCGGCGGTGGCCTACGCGGCGGGCGGCCAGGGGCAGGTCGGGCTCTCGTTCGGGCCGGTCCCGGTCACCGGGCCGCTCGCGCTCACCCGCGAGGTGGAGGTGCGCAACCTCTCGCAGGCGCCGCTCGAGTACGTCACCGGCTACCAGCCGGCCACCGAACTGCCCGGCGCGCGCTTCGAGCTGACGCCCGACCGGGTGAGCGTGGCCCCCGGGCAGAGCGCCCGGGTGCGGGTCACCCTCAGCGTGCCGGGCGCGCTGGGCCGCGCCCCCGACCCGACCCTGGTGCTCAACCAGGCCGGCCACGCCCGCAGTTACCGCGGCGAGCTGTCCGGCCAGCTGCTGCTGACGCCCACCGCGGGCGGTCCGCCGCAGCTGCGGGTGCCGCTCTTCGCCGCGCCCCGGCCGGCCTCGCGGTTCACCGCCGCCCCGGTGGAGCACCCGCTCTCCGGCTACCCGGTGGCCTCCGCCCGCCCGGGAGCCGGTGACCTGCCCGGGGGCACGGGCGGCGCGGGCGCGGTGAGCACGGCCACCGTGCTCACCGTCG